>JBDLHW010000013.1:0-19871 GCA_039715155.1 Campylobacterota bacterium
GACAGGGATAACCCCACCTGGAATGAAGAGGCAAAGAGAGCTAAAATGTAGTCTCTACTGCTTTAGAAAAAGTGACAATAATAGCTTCTTAGTTAGACTCACTTGAAACCTAATTCAGAAAATAACTCTTTAAAATATACATTTATTTCAAGAAGTTCTTCTTTTATAGTCCCAAAAGCTTTATCTTCTAGAATCCATTCCTCTATGCGTTTCACACTATCACTTTTTTCTTCATCACTCAAGCTGTTTGTTTTATTAACTGCATTTTTTATGCTCATTAAATGCTCTTTATTTTTATGTGAACTCATTATGCTTTCCTTCTGTTTTTATTAGATATATTAAAGTTTAGTACTTTTTTTATTTATCATAGTTTAAACTATACTATTTTTACCTAACTCTACTTCCTTTGTGAATGATGAAACTTTTTAAGTGTTTTGGAGAGTTCTATCAGGCGTGCTACAACTCGTCCATTTACAGACTTAGATGGAAGGTTTCCTTTAGAGTTGGGTTTTCCGGCTTCTACACCGGTTAAGATTGAAATTCCTTCATCAATGGACTTAACTGCATAGATAGCAAACTTTTTCTCCTCTACAGCTTTGAGAACTTCTACTTTTAACATAAGGTGCTTGACGTTAGTGTGCGGGATAATAACACCGTAAAAAGATTCCGGGTCTCTACGCATACATATGTCAAAAAAGCCCTCGATTTTCTCATTAACACCACCAATAGGCTGAATTTCTCCAAACTGATTTACTGAACCGGTTACTGCAATATTTTGTTTAATAGGAAGTTCTGAGAGTGAGGAGAGAAGTGCATAGAGCTCAGTTGATGATGCGCTGTCACCCTCTATCGTTCCATATGATTGCTCAAACACTAATGATGCTGATAAACTAAGAGGCATATCTTTTGCATATTTCGAACCGAGATAAGCTGCTAGAATCATTACTCCCTTGGAGTGAATAGGACCTCCTAACTCTACCTTGCGCTCGATGTCGATAATCTCACCTTTACCAATACGTGTTCTGGCAGTAATACGTGAGGGAAGACCAAATTTATGACCACCTATAGAGATATAGCTCAGGGCATTAATCTGACCGACAGCAGTGCCGCTAAGATTAATCATAATGGTACCCTCATCTATCTGCTCATAGAGTTTTGTTTGGATACGGTTTATTCGCTCTATCTGAGTTCTAAGTGCCTTTTCAATATCACTTTTTTCTATTGATGTATGACTGCTCTTTTTTGAATAATAATCTGCCTCTTTTAATAGGTCAGCGAGTGTACGAAGATGGGTAGAAAACTTTAAAGAGTGTGAGATGTCACGCGAACTCTGCTCAATAACTCTTGCAACAGCTTCTTTAGTAAGAGGAAGCAGTTCATTTTGCTTTGAGATAGTTCCTATCATACGGGCATAAAGCTGAATGTTTTCATCACTGCGCTCCATCTCATCTTCAAAGTCGGCACTCACTTTAAACAGCTCTTTGAAATCAGGATCGTAGTGATATAGAAGATAATACAGCATTCTCTCACCGACGAGTACCACCTTGATATTGAGTGGAATTGCTTCTGGTTCTAAGGAAGTAGTACTGATGAAAGAGTACTGTTGTGCTATAGACTCTATGCGTATCTCTTTTGCATGTAGAACACGTTTTAGCTCTTCATAGGCAAAAGGCTTCATGAGTAATTTTTTTGCGTCTAAGAGCAGATAACCACCATTTGCTTTATGCAGTGCACCGGGCTTAATCATGCTGAAATCTGTAATCATCATACCAACCTGAGAGATATGCTCAATCTTTCCTATAAGGTTTTGATGAATCGGATTATCTTCATAAATAACCGGTGCTTTAGAGTTCTTATCATGTGAAATAAAGAGATTAACTTTATAACGATCAAAAGATGGTGCATAAAATTCCTGCATAAAAGGCGGTACACTCATGTTGTCCGGTTTGGCTAAAAAGTCTCGTACATGATGTATTACATCATCTTGAAGATTATTCAGATAAGTAATTATCTTATCTGAATCTGCATATTTATTGCGGACTTCATCAATAAGTGACTCTACAGCTTCCTGCGTGACTTTTTGATCAAGTGATTTAAACTCTTTTAACAGCTCTTTATTTAGTTCGCTTACCTTTCGTAGTCCCTCTTTAACAATAAGCTCAAATTCACTCATTTTTTTGTTAATATCTTTTTTCTTTTTGCCTTTTATATCATTAAACTCTTCGGCTGAAAGTATTTTTCCATTTACAATAGGTACAAAGGTGACATGAGTACTAGAAGATGTGTTCATGGAAACATCGTGATTATGTGCCTCTTTTTGAAGTTGGGCAAAAATATCTGTTTGCCTGTCTATATATTTTTGATTGATAGCATCCCGTTCGTTATGGTAGTTATTACTTTCAAAAACTGTGGGGAGGATTGTTTTAAAAAGTTCTATTAGCTCATTAATATCATCTTTAAATTTAGCTGCAACTCCAGGTGAGAGCTCGATAGCAATTGGTTTTTTGTCACTCTTAAAGTTATTTACATAACACCAGTCATTAGGTGTAGGCTCACTCTTGGCTTTTGCTGTTAAAAAGCTCATAATAGCAGAGTGTTTACCGGCTCCAGAAGGACCCATAGCAAAAAGATTGTAACCATCCTGATGGATATTTGTACCAAAGTCAACTGCATCAAGAGCTCTTTGCTGCCCAATAGGCTGCTCGAGTAGCTCCAGCTCCTCAGTGGTAGTAAATGAGAAAAGTGAAGCGTCACATTTATGATACAGATGCGAAACATTTAGAGAATTAACCATTAAAATCCTTTAAAAATAGCCTTCTAAAAAATTATACCTTCAGTTTTCAAAATAGAGCTTAAATAAATCTGTTTAACTTTTGTTTATTGATCCGTCTCTGTTTAGATAATATACATCAAAATCATTAGCAATAAAGAGATTGCCGCTGTAGTTACTCTTTATCTCATCGTAAACCATATCTATATTTAAGGCCTTATTTGTATTGTATCTTGGGTTAATATGATTTGCGATTAGATTTTTAACACCTCTCTTTTTAACAGCTATACCAAGATCTTCTGCAGTGGTATGAAGGACTTTTTTTGCCATCTTGTCATACACTTCCTGTGTAAATGTGCATTCATGTACCAGCAGGTCTAAATCTTCTAGATATTGGCCTAAAATATCAGGCTTGCTGTTATCACCGGCTATTATCAGCGACCTTCCTTTTATCGTCTCAAGCATAAAGTTTTTAGGCTCCAGCAGTTTTCCATTAAAGTTTATGCTGTTTCCTCTTTTTAATTCAGCATAAAGAGCTGAAGGTTCAACTCCAGCTTCTCTTAATTTTTTCTCATCAAGTCTGTCACTGATATCATTCTCTTTGATATAAAAGGCCGAACTCTCTTTGGAGTGGACGAGGGGCAGGACTTTAAGTGAGAATTTGTCAAATATAAACTCATCTTGGGGTATATATTCGATGATGTCTAGTATATATCCAAGATTAGATTCTGATGTGTCAAGAGCACACTCTAAAAGTTTTTTAATTCCTTGTGGACCATATATTGTTAAAGGGTTTAGAGCTTCATCAAGCTTTTTTGTAGAGAGTAGTCCTGGTAGACCAAAATAGTGGTCACCATGTAGGTGAGTGATAAAAATAGTCTCTAATTTGCCTATGTGAAGTCTGCTTTGCATCATCTGACGCCCTGTCCCTTCACCACAATCAAAAAGATACCATTTATTGTCCTGGTCAAACTCCAGTCCTAGAGCAGATACATTTCTCTCTTTTGTAGGTTTCCCGGCACTTGTACCTAAAAATGTAAGTTTCAACTTCTATCCTTTTTAGCCTTGGCTTAATGGTATTGAAATATATTTAGTACTATTATTTTAACATAATGATTAAACTTGTGACGTAAAGGTGAAAAATGATTTATGAACTATCTAACCCCCTTACAAAAACTTTAGTAACACATTTGAGAGATCAAAGAAGAGATGCTATCCGTTTTAGACATACAATTGCAGAACTTACAAAACAGCTTGTTTATGAGGCACTCAAAGAGTCTCCTCTGTTGCAGAGAAAAATAACTACATGGACTGGTGAATCTAACTGTGACACTATTGATGAGCAGAGTATAGTAGTTGTAACGGTACTTAGAGCTGGTATGCCTATGTTAGATAGCGTCATGGAACTTTTACCGGAAGCTCATGCGGGATTCCTGGCTATGAAAAGAGATGAGACTACACATGAAAGTGTCCTCTACTATGACAGACTTCCAGAGTGTAAAGGAAAAACGGTACTTTTAGTCGACCCAATGGTTGCTACTGGTGGTTCGATGGTTGATGCGCTCTCTCTTGTTAAAACCAGAGAACCATCAAGAGTTTTAGCTTTAAATATTATAGGGTCACCGGAAGGACTAGAGGTACTAAGTAGTGCTCATCCAGACGTTGATATTTACATCGCACAGATTGATGAGAGACTTAATGATGATAAGTATATAATCCCGGGTCTTGGTGATGCAGGGGATCGTTCATACAATACTGTGGAGTAGTTATATATTTTACTACTCACCCTTTTTCAAGATAAGAGTAGTAGACTTGTTGAAGTTGAAGTATTTTCTTGCAGCTTCTTGTACTTTTTTAGCAGTTACTTTTTTTACATCTTCTTCATAGCTTAGAAGTGGTGTAAGGTCTCCACGAACTAAATAGCTACCAAATAGGTTCGCAACAGAAGTAGAACTCTCTAGCGAGTAGATAAAGTCAGCTTTTGTATTGGTTTTAACCTTGTCAAGCTCAGCTTTTGTAACTTTAGTAGTCTTCATAAGCTCTATCTCTTCTAATAACTCTTTTTCAACATCTTCGGCTTTTACACCTGGATTACATGTAGCTAGAAAGATAAATAGACCCGGATCGATATTTTCCATGTTGTAGGCGTAGATAGAGTTAACTAAACGTTTTTTCTCTACCATCTCTCTATAGAGTCTTGAACTTTTTCCAGAGTAAAGAATCTCAGAGATTACACTTAGAGTAACCTGGTCCTTATGGAGGTAGTTAGGAATATGGAAAGTTAAAGCTAACATCTCAACTTCACTATCTTTATGTACGATAACACGTTTAGCTCCATTTTGTTCAGGCTCAACGAACTTGAACTTAGGAATCTCTACCTTATTTTTAATTTTCCCAAACTCTTTTTTAACTTTTTTAAATACATCTTTTGCTTTTACATCACCAGTCACAACTACAATTGCATTGTTTGGCTGATAGTAAGTTTGGTGAAAATCTTTGATGTCATCAATCGTCCAAGTCTGAATATCATTCATAAAACCGATAGGAGTCCAGTGGTATGGATGATAAGTATAAGCGTTGTTAAATAGCTCAAAGTAAAGATATCCAAGTGGTGAGTTCTCAGTTCTCCAGCGTCTCTCTTCTGCTACAACATCACGCTCAGGTTGAAACTCTTCATCTTTTAGTTTTAGGTTCTGCATAAGCTCTGCATATAGCTCTAAAGATTTTCCCATGTTATCTGTACTTGATTTTATGTAGTAGTGAGTGTAATCAAAACTAGTCGAAGCGTTGTTAACTCCACCTATACTCTTTACCTCTTTATCAAACTGACCTGCATCAAGGTTCTTTGTAGATTTAAAGTTCATATGTTCAAGCATATGAGCAATTCCGGTTTTACCCATAATCTCATTTCTACTTCCAACTTTGTAGAAGATATCAGTGCTTACAACACCTGTATTGTTCTCTAGTGGGATTACAACTATCTGTAGTCCATTTTTTAGTGTTGAAGTTTCGTACTTTGGTAATGATGATGCCATTAATGTTCCTAAAATTAGTAATGTAGTTATGAAAAATTTCATTATTTTCTATCTGCGCCTATAGCTTCAGTTATGTTTGAATAGCCGTCTGCTTTTATAAGTTCAATAAGCTCTTTATTGATGTTCATAATCATATCTGGGCCGTGAAAAACCAAACCACTTAAAATCTGAACTAAAGATGCTCCGGCTTTAATACGTCTGTACGCTTCTTCTGCTGAGTCGATTCCACCAACAGAGATAAGTATCGTTTTGCCGTAGAGCTCTTTAGCTATCGCTTCAAAGAGTTTAAAACTTTTCTCTTTTAAAACTGCTCCGCTAAGCCCACCAATATCTTTAGGGTTTTTAACAAGTGAGTAGTCTATTGTAGTGTTTGTCGCGATAATACCATCAGCACCTTTTTCTACTGCCATAGTTGTTAAAGCGATAGCGTCTTCAGGAGTCATGTCTGGTGCTATTTTAAGAAGAATTGGGATATCTGTAAGTTTTTTAGCTTCTGTAAAAAGCTTAGTAATAAACTCTTCATTTTGTAGGTCTCTTAAACCTGGAGTATTTGGTGAAGAGATGTTGATAACGAAGTAATCACCTAAACCGTCAAAAGATTTGATTAAGTGAGTGTAGTCATTGATTGCTTCACTCTCGGGAGTGACTTTGTTCTTACCGATATTTACACCGATAGGAGTTGTAAAAGGAAATCTCTCTTTGAGTCTTTTTATAACCTTGTAAGCTCCATCGTTGTTAAATCCCATCGCGTTTTGGATAGTCTCTTCTTCAATGTGACGAAACATACGAGGTTTAGGGTTTCCAGCTTGTGGCTTAGGAGTTACTGTACCTATTTCTGTGTATCCAAAACCTAAAATCTGCATACCTCTAATCATCGTTGCGTTTTTGTCAAAACCGGCACCAAGACCTACAGGGTTTAAAAACTCTCTGCCAAAAAGCTTCTGTTTTAAAACATCGTCTGTAATAAAATGAGACTCTAGAAAAAAGTTGAATGGAATTTGACAGATGTTTGGCAGTCTTAAAACTGACTCGGCTACATGGTGAGCAGTTTCTGGTTGTAGTTTAAATAGTAAAGGTTTTATAGCTTCATAGTTTATCATATCTAGTAGTTTGCCTTTTTGAATTTTATGGATTGTACTAAAATAATGGTAAAATCTTGGTAAAGGATATTTATGATGATTAAAATTTTAAGTTTTATGATGAGCGTACTACTCTTTGTTGGTTGTTCAACACTTGATGTAAATGTTGATTATGATGAATCTTATGATTTTAAAGGTGTAAACAGTTTTGCAATTGACAATAGTATCGGAAACTCTAAAAACACTCTTTTTGGTAGCAGAGTTGTTAATGCACTGGAAAATGAGTTAAAGGTGAAAGACTATATAAAAAGTTCAAAAGAAGATGCGGATTTGATTTTTGTTTTTCATGCAAGTGCTAAAGAGAAAAGTGATGTACAGACAACTATTGGACTCTCTGGATACAGGGGTTTTAGGTATGGCGGAATGATGATGTCCACAACGCATACTTATGAGTATAAAGAGGGAACACTTGTAATAGATGCACTAAACCCAAAAACCAAAAAAGTTGTCTGGAGAGGTATTGGTGTTAAAGAGTTACGTGAGAAGGAGACACCACAAGAGAGAACAGAAGCGGTAAATGCAGCTGTTAAAAAAATAATGGAAAAATTTCCGGTAAAACAATAAAAGCATTAGTGCTTTGAGCCTTATGCTGAATAAAACATAGCGTTAGCGTAGATAGCGGAATCGAGGTGCCCCTTGAGGGTATACTTCCAGTATCGTGAAATAAAATTAAGGAGTAAGATATGAGCAAGGTTTTAGTTCCAGTAGCAAATGGGTTTGAAGAGATTGAAGCAGTTACAATTATAGATGTTTTAAGACGTGCGGAGATTGAAGTTTTAGTAGCTTCACTTGATGATAAAGCCTTAGTAAAAGGTGCAAACGGCATCACTGTTGAGACAGATTTAGAAGTTAAAAGTGTAAGCTCTGATGAGATAGATATGATTATCCTTCCCGGTGGATGGGATGGGACTTATGCTCTTGCTGATGATGAGAATGTACAGAGAATATTAAAAGAGATGGATGCTAAAGGTAAAAGTATCGCGGCTATCTGTGCTGCTCCATTTGCATTAAATGCGGCAGGTGTCTTAAAGCAGAACTTCACATGTTATCCATCAGCAGAGGAGCAGATACGTTTAGAGGGCTATCAAGGTGATAAGTCTATGATAGTAGAGGATGCAAATGTAATGACCTCACGCGGACCTGGAACCTCTCTATGTTTTGCTTTAGAAATTGTTAAGAAATTAAAGGGTGAAGAGATGTACCAAGCTCTAAAAGAAGGACTTTTAGCGACATACTGTAAATAAAATGGAGATTTTATGTATTCAATAGAGATAGAATTAGATGAAAGTATTTATGAAAATGTTATGGGTCTACTTGAAATCTTACCAGAAGATAGAGTGAAGGTGATTAGCAAGAAACAAAATCCGGGTATATCTTTTGCGGAGCCTAGGGGGGATAAAGATAATACCTCTTCGATAGAGAATCAGATAAATAAAATTTTAAAAGAGGAAAAACTGTTACATTTTAAATTTTTTAAAGATCCCAATAGAGTACTCAATACGCACGGAGTCGGAAATGCTACAAATGTACAGGATTTTAATAGACTCAAAAGTGTTTTAAAAAAAGAGGGTATCAAGTTTAATGATATTGGTGTAGATGTAATAATGATAGAAGAGGATTAAACTTTTAGGTACTCTTTTATCATTTTATAAAGTGTTAGTTCTGCCTCTTTTACATTTTTACCAAAGGCGATAACACCATCTTCGTGCCCTCTCATTACAAAGATACTATCACTAAACGGATTTTTGTTTTCATAGAGTGAGGCTATCTCTGTGACCATTTCTACAGTTCCATATTCAGCAGTTGTAAAAAGAGAACTGTTTTTTTTCATAAATTCCCAGAGTGCTTTTGAGTGTATATGTATCACAGCATTAATCTCAGGGTTTATTTGATAAATCATAGCATGGCTTAGAGCTTCACTGCTTGGCTTATGTTTTCCAAATGAGTTTACACTGAAATTTGCAAAGTCATAAGCTTCTATATATGTGTAGTACTCTTTTGTCAGAGAAGAGAGCTCTCCTGTCTGTGTAGCAGTTATGAAAAAAGAGCCTCTCTTTTCTTCTCTTAGTGAGATGTTTCCATACCCTATGCCATCCTGCACACCAATGAGACCAAGAGCAAAAAGTCTTGAGCGCAGAGCTTCTAGAGATTTATAATCTTTAAACGTGGGTGCATCTTTTGTAGTGTGCTCTATAGAGTATTTTATAACACCGTCAATCATTTTAACTTCTCTATAGCTTCTTCTTTAGCCCCAATCACCCCGACTTCTGTAATTAGACCCGTAATAAGACGAGCAGGAGTTACATCAAAACCGTAGTTTACAGCTTTTGACTCTTTTGGAGTAATGCGTATATCTTGAGGATTACCTTTAGCGTCAAGACCTCTCATGATGTGAACTTCATCCTCACTTCTCATCTCAATCTCAATCTCTTTAACCCCATCACAACTCTCAAAATCAAAGGTACTAATAGGCAGGGCAATATAAAAAGGAATCTTGTTATCTCTCGCACTCAGTGCTTTTAGATACGTTCCTATCTTGTTAGCCGCATCACCGCAGCGAGTCACTCTGTCTGCTCCGGTTATAACCATGTCTACCATATCGTGCTGCATTAGATGACCACCTGTATTATCAGCGATGATAGTGTGGTCTATCCCTACATCTAAAAGTTCCCATGAGGTGAGATTAGCTCCTTGATTTCTAGGGCGTGTCTCATCAACCCATACGTGAATATCTATGCCTCTTTTTTTAGCTTCATAGATAGGTGCTAATGCAGTTCCACTGTCTATGATAGCTAACCAGCCGGCATTACAGTGCGTTAAGATGTTGAAGCTTTTAAGCCCTTTTTCTCTCATAATATCTTCGATGATATCACAACCGATTTTTCCGATAGTCTCACTGCGTTTTACATCTTCATCGCAAATTTTGATAGCCTCGGCTTTAGCGTCTCTTAAAACATTATCGCTGTTTTTGATGACTTCAAGCATTCTGTCAACTGCCCACATGAGGTTTACAGCAGTTGGACGTGAGGCTCTGATTTTGGCTGACTCTTTTATGATTCTCTCTTTGTCGTCTTCAAATTCACGAGCAAGCAGGTAAACGCCAAATGCAGCAACATTACCGATAACTCCGGCACCGCGAACTGTCATGTCAGAGATGGCCTCTGTCGCATCATCACCGGTTTTTAATACTCTCGTCAGCTCTTCATGCGGCAGGTATCTCTGGTCAAGAACTTCTAAGTCGCCATCTTTATTTAGCCACAGTGGTCTATATTTTCCGTTCATTTTAACATCCCTATAACATCTTTAATTGTTTCAATATTTTTATACTCTTTTATAAATTTCTCACCGATTTTTAGAGCAAGTCTGTTCGCTTTTTCTCTTGTTTTAGGGTCGTCAATTTCACGAATATCTTCAACTCCGGCAATTCCAAGCTGTCGTCTCATAACTTTACACCCTGCAAAACCGATACTATCTTGAAGCAGATTTGACATGTATTGCGTTTGGTAAGCTTTTAGAACCTCTTTTGAAGCATATCCATCTATGAGTAGGGCACTCTCACCGGTTTCATTCCAGAGAGTGATAAATTTTGTGGAAAATTTATTCCAGATAGTAGTGATAGTCTCAACAATCCACTCTTGATAATCTGCCTTTTCATCTTGAACATTATGAGATACCCAAGACATAACAAGGTTGGCAATAAGAGCACCAATATCAAAGGCCATAGGTCCGACAAAAGCAAACTCGGAGTCAAATACATAGGTGTCGTCTTGGTTTACCATTATAGAACCAGTGTGCAGGTCACCGTGAATAAGTGCGTCACTCTGATTCATAAACTTATATTTAAGTTCCAGTATCTTTGTTTTTAACTCAACATCATTTGAAATTTTTGTTGCAATGTCTGCTAGTTCCGGAAGGCTTGCGTTTGTCTCATGAACCATATAGGGTGCGCTAAATACAAAATCCTCTGTAAGTTTGCAAAGTTCACTGTTGTCAATAAATGCAGAGACTAATTTAGCTTTTTCTCTGCTGGACAGATAGAGAGAGGATGTCTTAAAGAGAGTGTTTGCAAGATAAGAGCTGATATGCTCTGAGAAGTTTGGATAGAGAGTGCTCTCAATCATCCCTTTTCTCATAATGATATGCTCACTCAGGTACTCCATAACGACAACACTCATATCTTCATCACTATGATATATTTTAGGTATGTGTCTGCTAAGTTTTGAAAATCTCTCAAGAGAGCGAATCTCATAAGTCATTCTCTCTTTGGATAAGGGGTACTCCTCTCCAACACACCGAAGATATGGTACTGCCTGCTTAACTATCAGGGACTTTGAGCTATCAGTCGAAGAGGTCGCTAAAAATACAAAGTTAAGGTTACCGTCACCAATCTCTTTTACCTCAAGAGAGTCAGAACTAAAAAAACTTTTAATTTCAGGAAGTGAGAAGAGATACTCTTGAATGTTATTTATATCTAAGATTTTGTATGACATAAGCTGCTCCGTTTAATTGTGTAAAAATTCTACTATATTTTCGAACTGTTTTTCAATACCCTCAAAACTGTGACTCCCGCCATCTTCTATAAATGCTTTACACCCATCTAACTTTTTAACTGCCTCACTATAGTCAAGAGTCTCATCACCTTTTTGGGTAAGAAGCAGGTAGAGTTCGGGTTTGACAGTTTTTACTTCATACTGCTCTAGCATTTTTAGATGGTTTTCATTCCACTCATAAGAGGCACCATCATAGAAATTTGTTGGATTTCCAAGAACTTTTTTGAGTGTGACGGTAGGTTTTGTAGAGGGATTTATAAGAACTGCCGGTATATTAAAATAGTCCGCTAGATATATAGAGTAGTAACCACCTAAAGATGAGCCTATAAGATAAACTTTTTCATTTTTGCTAAAGGCAGTGATGAGCTCTTTAAGTGTCTCAGTTGCAAGCTCTGGAACATATGAGAGTGAGGGGGCGATAAAGTTTTCATCTTTAAATTTCTCTTTTAGTATCCTTGCCTTCATACCTTGGCCACTGCTTCCAAACCCATGAATATAGATTATCATATCTTCTCCCTCTGAAAAACCAGATTTTTAAGGCTTCTATCTTCATCTTTACTTGCAAATTCTTCTACATTGTCCAGACGTTTGACAAACTTAAAGCTTGGTGCCCACTCTTTTATGAGGTTGATTATAAACTCACTGTCTAAATCAGGTGAGTTCAGACAGGCTAAGAGCAGACAATCCTCCGAAGCGATTTGAGGCAGCTTGGTAATGATTTTTATGTAGTCTTTTGTAGCCTCAAAGCTTCCCTTTTGAAAGGTCGGAGGGTCTATGATGATTAAGGCATAAGGACCTTTTTTCTTTATGCGTGAGAACGATTTTAAAATATTGTATGGGTGAAAACTTATACCTCGCATATCTAACTCATTGAGATGATGGTTTGCCCGTCCTGTGCTTAATGCACCTTTACTCATATCAATGTTTGATACTTTGCTTGCTCCGCCTAAAGAAGCAGCGAGTGAGAAGGCACATGTATAAGAGAAGAGGTTTAAAACAGATTTATCTTTTGCATTTTTTCTCACGAACTCACGACCATTTTTCATATCCGGGAAGTAACCGCTATTTTTATTTGAGAGCAGGTTGAGTTTTATTTTTATGCCGTTTTCAACTACAAAGAGTTCATCAGCTAACTCTCCAACTATAAGCTCACTGGGAGAGCCTTTAAGGTATCTTCTTTGTAAAACTATGGTTTGATATCTAGAAGCGGAGATAAACTCTTTAAGTATCTCTAAAAGCTCAGACTCTTTCTCCTCTTCACTATACAAAGCAACACTCAAAACATCATCTATGGAGTCAATAGTCAGATGTTTCCACCCCTCATAAAGTTCACCACGACCATGAAAGAGTCTTTTAAACTCAGCTGTTGCGTTTTGAGAGCTGATTTGTATATGCTCTTTTATCTCTAATATTGTCACTCTTTTCCTTTAATCTAAACGCCAGTAGTAAACATAGCGACTTCTTTCACTGCTAAAGAGCTCTTTATCATTTATGAATCTTATCTGGTTGAGTATTCCTTCATGTCCCACAAGTCTCTCTAATTTCTCTTTTGTTTTTGTATTGAAGAGTTGTAGGTCGCTATCTTCACCACTTGAGTAAATTCCAACTTTTCCACTCGGTGTTATGCCAACACTGTAGACTAAAAAATCACTCTTAATATGATAATCATCTACACCATCTTGATAAACAGCTACGCGTCTATCTTGTCCGGCTGTAATAATTACCCCGTTTGCATAGGCAACCTTATAGACATTATCTACATTTTGAGAAGAAAACGTTTTGAGAGTTTGAGATGTTTTTACATCTATAAGTTTAATCTCTCCACTCTCATCTGACATTACAACTTCTGTTTTATCTCTGCTGAGTTCTATATCACCAAGTGTACTTTGAGAGACATGTGTTTTGTAAACATTATAGCTTTCTCCTAAGTCATGCAGAAGTATTTCTGAACCAAAAGTGCCTAAAAGTATCTTGCCCTCATCCGCAAATCTTGCCTCTTTGAGAGTTAACTTTTTCTCTTCACCAATAATTTTTGTAAGTTCATGGTTTTCATAAATCCAAACATTTTTGTAAGCTTCCACTCCGGTACTAACCATAAGAACTTTCCCGTTTAAACAATCTACACTTAAAATATTAGGGGGCAAAAGTTGTCGTCTGCTTGAAGTGACTGGGTCTAGAACAATCTGATTTATGATTTTTTGAGTCTTAAGATCAAAAATATCTACGGTTCCGGCATCGTTGGCTATGTATATAGTGTTTTTTTCAATTACAAAGTCATTTACAAGACCCATAGATTTAAGTTTGAAAGTAGGGTGTATCTCTTTTGCTGAGACTATATTGAGAAAGAGTGCAAAAGAGATTAGAAGTCTGTACAAAACTTATACTTTTTCCCAAAATGTACCAGCTGGTGTATCCATGATGCTGACACCAAAAGCTAAAATCTCATCACGAAGTCTGTCAGACTCTTCAAAGTTTTTCTCTTTTTTAGCTTCATTACGTTTGAGTATCAGAGTATCTATCTTTGCTTTTGTATCCTCATCTATTCCAAATTGGAAATACTCAAAGGGGTTTTTAATACCAAAACCTAAAATATCCTCTATGTAAGCCAGGTTAGAGATAGTCTCACGTTTGAGTACTTTATGCTTTGCTGGAGTGTCCAGTGTCTCATTTGCAGTTGATATCATCTCATCGATTAATGCTAAAGCAGAAGATACATTCATATCATCACTCAGAGCTTTTAGCAGCTCATCTTTAAATGCAGTATGTTCAGAGTTCGGAGCTAATCCAAATAGACGTTTTTTAAGTCTGTATATTTTATCAAGTCTCTTTTTTGATGTTGCCAAATCTTCAGTGTTGAAGTTGAAGTTACTTCTATAGTGAGTGCTTAGAAGATAAAAACGCAGTACCTCTCCGTCATACTCTTTAAGGGCATCTTTTAAGAAGAAGCTGTTACCAAGAGACTTAGACATCTTCTCCCCGTCTATATTTACAAAGCCGTTATGCATCCAGTAGTTCGCAAGTGCATGGTTTGAGCTACATCTTGTCTGTGCCGCTTCATTTTCATGGTGAGGAAAAAGCAGATCAGCTCCACCACCGTGAATATCTACTGCAAACTCTGCTCGTGGCTTTGCTAAATGTTTCTCTATCATCGCAGAACACTCTAAGTGCCAACCGGGACGACCAGCTCCAAAAGGAGACTCAAATGTAAGAGTATCATCTTTTACAGATTTCCAAAGAGCAAAGTCAGCTGCGTTTTTCTTTTGAGATGAAGACCCAACACGCTCCTGTTTATCATCTTCATCTTGAACACGTTTAGAGAGTGTTAAGTATTCACTGTCACTTGAAGTATCAAAGTAAACATCGCCCTCAGGAGTTGGATAAGCGTGACCTGAATCTACAAGACGCTGTATCATCTCGTACATCGCTTCTAGGCTCTCAGTAGCTTTTGGTTCGATATCTGGACGTGAAACGCCAATAGCTTCCATTTCTTTATGAAACGCAGCAGTATAGAAGTCTGTAATCTCTTTTATCTCTTTACCCTGTTCAACTGCCTTTTTAATGATTTTATCATCTATGTCAGTAATGTTTCTAGCGTAAGTTACGTCATAACCCTTAGCTTTTAAAACACGAGTAAGCAGGTCAAAAACTAAAGCAGATTTTGCATGCCCCAAGTGAGCATCATCGTAAACAGTTGGACCACAGACATAGAGAGAAGCCTTTCCCTCTTCTAATGGTTTAAACTCACGTTTTGTTTTTTGTACAGAATCAAATATATGCACCGATAAAATCCTTAAAAATTAATAGTAAAATAGTTAGTAAAATAGCACCTACAACGAAGTAAATTAGGTTTTTAGAGCGAAGTATATCCAAGAAGTTCTTCATTCCAAATACTCTAAGTGTTAGAATAAAACTAACAAAACCACCAAGCGTACTTGCCAATGCTAAACCAGCTACACCAAGTGGAGATATAAAGGCAAGTGCGAAAACTATGTATGCTCCCAGAGAGAAAGTAGCAATCTTTGCAGCTCTCATCTGCATCTCTTTTGCATAGAGCCAGAGTACAAAAAGCTTCTGCAATCCAAAGGGGAGAAGTCCTATCATATACATCTGTAGAACTGCTGTTGTATTTGCAGTGTCTTCTGCGCTAAAAGCACCTCTCTCAAAAAGAAGCCAAGTGATCTCACGTGAGAGGATTATGCCTCCTATAGTACTGGCTGTGAGTAAAAATGCTAAGAACCAAAATGCTTTATTCAGGAACTCTTTTGCCTTTGCTTCATCTTGGTTTTTGAGATACCTTGCTATACGAGGAAAAAGAGCTATAGAAGTTGCGATTGCAAATAACGCTAAAGGGAGTTGAAAAATACGGTTTGCGTAGTAGAGATAAGAGATAGAACCAGTTACTAAGAATGAGGCTAAAAAAGTATCTAAAAATGCAGAGACTTGCGCAGTTGAGTTCCCCCACATAGCCGGAAAGAAGTTGTTTCTAAATTTTCTTGTATCACGTTTAATAATTTTTGACTTTACTCTAAGGTGTTTAAATCCGCCTATTAAGAGTTTAGATAGACCCATTTTATATATGGCGATAATATGTACAAGTAGTTGTAAAAGACCACCGATAACTACACCAAAAGAGAGATAGTAGACTATCTCACTCTGCGTTTTATCCTGGGACAGGTAGAGTGCTCCGATAAGAGAGAGGTTCAAGAGAGCTGTAGAAAACGCAGTTGTTGCAAAGTGGTTTTTGTACTGTAGCATACCGCTTAAAAAAGTCATAGCAAAGATAAGTGGCAGGTACCAAAAGTTTATAGCCACAAAAGGTGCGGCTAACTCTATGGTCTCTGTAGTGAAACCAACAGCTATAGCCTTTGTGAAAAGCTGGGGAACCAGGTTTACTAAAAGAGTTATGAGTAGTATGATAGAGATAAACACAAAAAAGATATTTACAGAAAATACTGCTTTATGAGCAGAGCGGGCAAAAGCTGGAATAAAAACTTGTGTAAAAGCACCTTCAGCAAAGATACGCCGAAAGAGGTTTGGTAACTTAAATGCAACGAAAAATATATCACTATAAACATTTGCACCTAGAGCTGAGGCAGTTAGTAAATCTCTGATAAATCCTAAAATTCTTGAAAAAAGAATTCCAAAACTATTGGTGAAAATGGCTTTAAACATAGGCTTCTTTTGTTGTTTTACATAATTTTAACAAATTTTTAGTTAAAATCTACACTTAAAAATAAATATGGAAAGTTTATATGGCACTATTTGGCTCTAGTAAGAAAGAGAAACCTGCACTGAAAAAAGTTCGACCGACTGTTGTTAGAGCACAAAATATTGCCAAAGAACTACTTAGTTTAGCTAAGTCATATGATATTAAAGCTGACTCTTTAGATTTTAATATCTTAGAGATACAGACCTACACAAGAGTCAATGATGGCACAAAAGAGACTGAGTGGGAAGAGATATCTCATGATGAGCTGTATAACCTTGATGAAAAGAAGCAGCTACTAAATCCAAACTTTCAAATAAAGCAGATGTATGAGATAGAGATTTTCTCAAAAAAAGATGAAGATCCGTATAAAAATTTCAGAGTAGCTGTTGGTGCCAACGCAACAAAGTGCAAGGTCTATCTTAGTATAGCCGCCGGTTCAGAAGTAGAGTACAACTCCAGATTTGATAAGGGCCTGTTACTCCTTATCCAAAAGCGTAAAATGAGAGCAGGGGTACTTGTAAATATTTTTGATGAGATGCAAGAAGAAGTCATTTCTAAAATTACTGCTCATGTCAGAGTCGAAGAGAAAGCTGTTTATACTCAAGCTGAGACAATTTTAATCTCGGAGAGTTATGAACCAACTCCTACCATAAATGACGCGTTGATTATGCACTTTGAGAAAAAAGAAGAAGTGGATGAAAAAGAGAAGGTTGATTATGCTTCTCGTGGATTTATAAAGAGTGTAAAAGAGGGTGAACTTCTTATAGAGTATGTTAAAGCCAAGGAGGGTAAGCCAGGTAGAAATTGCCGTGGTGAATTTATGACTCCTTCTGAGCCAATCATTGCTCATGAACCGGAATTTAAAGTAGATGGAACAATTGATACAGTTGATACAGATGACTCTATAAAATATGTGGCTAAAGAGAGTGGTTATATATCATTTGAAGATGGCACATATACTATAAAGACAGATGTAGATATAGGTGAGATCAGTTTTAAGACTACCGGTTCGATCTCTACCGGCTTGGATTCGGGTGTATCAATTAGTGTTAAAGAGACAGATGCTGTAAAAGATGCTATAGGTACAGGTATGGAAGTTGAAGTAAGTGAGATAGATGTAGAAGGTAATGTCGGTTCAAACGCTAAAGTTTTTGCGAGAAAAGCAAATATTGGTGGTCAGACTCATAAAACTGCAACTATTAGAGCAGATAAGTTAGACATAAACGTACATAGAGGTCACGCTTTTGGTAAAAACATATGCATTACACGACTAGAACATGGCGAAGTAGATGGTGACACTGTTGAGATAACTCAAGCCTTGGGTGGACATATACGTGCAAAAGATATAGAGATAGGTATATGTGCTTCACATGTACAAGCCACTGCATCAAGAAAGATAGAGATTAAAAAACTCCAAGGCAGTGAAAATATTTTTACAATCGATCCTCTCTTAAAAAAAGATGCTCAGGCAGGACTTGATAAAAACCAAGACAACATTAAAGATTTGGAGCATGACTTAGTAAGTATAAAGAAAGAGATTCAAAAGTATACGAAATTAATTAAAGATGGTACAGCTTCTTTTTTAGATATTAAGAAGCGACTGTTACATTACAAAAAGAGTGGTGTAAAAATGCCAGAATCTTTTGTAAAAAAATATAAGCAGTTTCAGCAGATGCAAGAGCATCTCAAAAAGATAAAAATAGAATCAGAAGTTAAAACAGACCAGTTAAATCTATTAACAACGAGAACTGTCTCTTTTCAAGACAATATATTTGATGCAAGAATTATAAACAGGGATAAATGGATCGGACACAATGAACTAAAGTTTAAGTTAGTCGACCCACCTGTAGAGATTGTTTTTAAACCGGCAGAAGGATCAGGAAGTCAAATTTTTGGCCTTGTTGAGGTTGATGAAGGTGAGTATGAGATTCAGGCAATGAAAGAGTGAGGATTAGGAAAGTATGATAGTCGGTTTAAAAGGTAAAATAGTATACAAAGAGCCATCTTTTGTACATATTGAGGTAAGCGGAGTTGTATATGAGGTTTTTATTTCACTGCAAACATTTTCAGCGCTTGGAAATGATGAGGTATCACTCTTTACATCTCATATAATTAGAGAAGATGCACAGTTGCTTTTTGGCTTTTTGGATATGAGTGAGAAGAAGATGTTCACTAGACTTATCAAAATAAATGGAGTTGGACCGAAAGTTGGAATGGCTATATGTTCAACTTATACTCCATCTCAATTTGGAGTGATTATAAATAACAAAGATATGAATGGTGTAAAAAAAGTACCGGGAATAGGACCTAAGAGTGCAGGTCGAATTTTAGTGGAACTTAATGGTTTTGATGAAGAGTTGTTATCTTCAAGCAGTGAGCCATCAAAAACACACTCTTTTAATGAAGCAAGTGAGGCTTTAGAATCATTAGGTTTCAAAAAAGAGAAAATATCAAAAGCTCTGAGTGGGTGTGAGGGTGAAGATACAGCTTCACTTGTAAAGCAAGCTCTTAAATTATTACAGACCATATAAGGAAAAATATATTGAAATTAACTATTTTATTTGGCGGTGCGAGTTTCGAGCATGAGATTAGTGTCGTCAGTGCTATAACTCTCAAAGAGAAACTATCCGGATTCGACTTAAGCTTTATATTTTGTGATAATGACCACTCTTTTTATCTTATAGACCCATCGAAAATGAAAGCTACTACTTTTAGTAAGGGTGAGCATAAAAAGATGCCTCAACTTACTTTAGGAAATGGTGCGTTTGTTCAAAAAAGTATGTTTGGTTCAACTGAGCATAAAAACATTGTTTTAAACCTGATTCATGGTGGAGACGGTGAGGATGGCACAATAGCTGCACTCTTGGACTTTTTCTCTATCAAGTACATCGGACCACGCGTAGATGCAAGTATGTTTTCGTATGATAAAA
This sequence comes from Campylobacterota bacterium, assembly GCA_039715155.1. Lineage (GTDB taxonomy): Bacteria > Campylobacterota > Campylobacteria > Campylobacterales > Sulfurimonadaceae > Sulfurimonas. The sequence continues at coordinate 19,634 of JBDLHW010000013.1, forward strand.
GATATACAAAATGGCTCTGTGAAGCTAAAAATATCAATAGTGTTGATTATCAGGCCTTGAGTTCAAAAGATATGAAGGATCTAACAATTAGCTATCCTTTAATCATTAAGCCGGCTACACTTGGAAGTTCGATCGGTGTCTCTATTGTTAAAGAGGAGAGTCAGCTTGATTATGCATTGGACTCTGCATTTGAGTATGATTCTAACGTAATAGTAGAAGAGTTTTTAGAGGGTGTTAA
>JBDLHW010000130.1:0-5672 GCA_039715155.1 Campylobacterota bacterium
TTCGGCATTACAACACGTTTATTCGGGCTAAGTACTTTTACACTTTGACCCATAAAACCAACACCGCAAAACAGAACAAACTCTGCATCATCATCACGTGTTCTTGTTGCAAGTTCAAGTGAATCACCAGTAATATCACCTACTTCAAAAACTTCATCTCTTTGGTAGAAGTGAGCAACAACAGTTACACTTAACTTACTTTTTAATTTATCAATTTTTTCTCTTAACTCTTCGTTTGTAAATTGCAAAACGTGTCCTATATTTATAATTATCGCAATTATATCAAAAAATTTTATTTGCTTATAATTATATTGAGAGTAGAATATCAGCATTAAAAATATTTAAGGTAGTTTATGGATTTTTTATTTAATACAAACGTTCAATTTTTTATAGCAGCTTACTTGATTGGTGGTATTCCGTTTGGTCTTTTACTTGCAAAGAAGTTTGCCGGTGTTGATGTTAAGGCGAGTGGAAGTGGCAGTATAGGTGCTACTAATGTTTTAAGAGTTGTTAAAGAGACAGATCCTGCACTTGCAAAAAAACTTGGTATTGCGACTTTGGCACTTGATGCTTTAAAGGGTGTTGCAGTTTTAACTGTAGCTTATTTTCTTGGTTTAAGTGAAGCAACACTTTGGGCTATTGCAGTTTTAGCAGTTATTGGTCACTGTTTTTCACCTTATCTTAATTTCGAAGGCGGAAAAGGAATCGCAACCGGTATGGGTGTTATGATGTTTATGTTACCACTTGAAACACTTATAGCACTTGTTGTTTGGGGAGTTTTAGCAAAAACTCTTAAGATCTCTTCTGTCTCTTCACTGACTGGTGTAGCAGCACTTTTAATCTCTAGCTTTATCATCCACCCTGAGATGGCTCATGCTCCGGTTGTTTTCATAGTTTTCATACTTTACTATAAACATATTCCAAATATTATCCGCGTTTTTAAAGGCGAAGAGAAAAGAGTTATCTAATTGATAGTTCATATAGAGGATTTAAAGTTTCAATGTATTATTGGAATATTAGATTTTGAGCGAGAGACAGCTCAAGATGTTATTTTAAATCTCACTATTGACTATAAGTATGAAGATGAATTTATAAACTATGCAGATGTTTCCAATTTACTGAAATCAACAATGATAGAGAAAAAATTTCTTCTTATTGAAGATGCTCTAAGTGAATTATCCAAAACTCTTCAAAAAGAATTTTCAAAAATAAACACACTTTATCTAAAAATAACGAAACCTTCAATTTTGCCCGACTGCAGGGTAAGTGTAAGCAATACCTACAAGTTCTAATCTTAAGTGAAACTTCATTTTTTTTTAAAGAAAATTGAAAAAAACTTTAAAGTAACCTAAAATTATGATATCATTCCATCAAAATATTATTGACATAGGAATACATTAATGCGCATTCTAATTATAGAAGATGAAGTAACATTAAATAAAATGCTTGCTGAGGGACTAAAAGAGTTTGGTTACCAAAGTGATGTTGTTGAAACACTTAAAGATGGTGAATACTATCTTGACATCCGTAACTACGATTTAGTTCTTATGGACTGGATGCTTCCAGATGGAAACTCAGTAGATATTATCGGTGATATTAAAGCGAATACACCTAAGACTGTTGTGGTTGTTCTTTCTGCTAGAGATGACAATGAGAGTGAAATCGAAGCCCTTAGAGCTGGTGCAGATGATTACATCAGAAAACCGTTTGATTTTGATGTATTAATCGCTCGTATTGAAGCTCGTTTACGTTTTGGCGGAAGCAACATAATCGAAATCGAAGACTTAACTATCAATCCTGAAGAGGAAAAAATCACTTACAAAGAGCAAGAGATTGAATTAAAAGGTAAACCTTTTGAAGTACTTACTCACCTAGCTCGTCACCGTGACCAGATTGTTTCTAAAGAGCAACTTCTTGACGCTATCTGGGAAGAGCCAGAACTAGTAACTCCAAATGTAATTGAGGTTGCTATTAATCAGATTAGACAAAAAATGGATAAACCATTAGGAATCACTACTATCGAGACTGTTCGTCGTCGTGGTTACAGATTCTGTTTTCCAAAAGAAGTTAGCTAGTCCTAATCTCACTTAGTCACCTCTTTACTTCTCAAAAAACTCTGTTTTTTGTAGCTTTAGAGGGTTGTAGGGACGAAGAGTCCCTGCCGCTGAAAAGGGCTTTGCTCATTTTAGCGTGTAATATACGCTAGGAAATTATATGTTCTCCAAACGAAGTATTAGAAAAAGCTTCTTAATCCAACTTCTTTTCTCTTCAGCATCTCTGATTTTGATATTTTCATCTTTTTTATACTTTTATATTGAAAAATCTATCTATGATGAAAAACGCCAAGAACTACTTCAACATGCCAAGAATATATCAAATGACAGGTCTATTATGCACGCTGATGAGTATCTTATTCCTGATGGCTTTTTGTCTCTAGATGTTGAAATAGTTCATCTCAAATCAAAACCTTTAGAAGTTGACCTTTATGAGAGTACGAAAGAAAAACACACCTATCTAACTCTTCTATATCCATTTAACATAGATGATGAGAGTTACCTGAAAGTCACAAAAGAGATAACCCATACAAAAATACTACTCAACAAAATTTTAAACTACATTTTTATCATAAATATTGCAGGCTTTGCACTGGTAATAGTCTATGCCATCGCACTCTCTAAAATGCTCGTGACTCCCGTTAAGACACTCAGTGCAAGACTCTCAAATATGAATGAACATCTTATGAAGCCCATCGATGTCAAAAAACTGCCTCAAGAGTTTGAGCCGCTGGGAGTTACACTCAATCACCTTATATCCAGGATTCAAAACTTTGTTAAGTATCAAAAAGAGCTCTTTATTGGAACTGCTCATGAACTTAAAACACCCCTTGCAGTTATAAAGCTTAAAAATCAAGTAACACTTCTTAAAAAGAGAACTCCTGAGGAGTATATTGATGCCCTTAAGGTGACAAATAAGACTATTGATGAGATGAACATTATTGTGTCAAATATTCTCAATATTGGTCGTCAAGAGGGTGCGCAACTTGATAAACCTGTTCAAGTAGATGTTATAGAGATACTAAGACAAAAAGCTGATGATTTTAAACTCTTGGCAGAGAGTGATTCCAAACAGCTCCATATGAGTTTTGAGCCTAGTGGTTTTATGGCAACTTTACAAGTCTCTCTACTCAATCAGATAGTACAAAACTTTTTACAAAATGCCCTAAAGTTTACTCCTCAAGATAAATCTGTAACACTTAAAAGTTCACAGGATAATGTTGGTTTACTTATAGAGGTCATTGATGATGGGTGTGGCATAGATGAAAGTGTTGATCTCTTTGCACCCTTTAAGAGACAAGGAAATAAGTCTGGTGTCGGACTGGGACTCTTCTTAGCAAAAAGTGCCGCTGATGCACTAGGAGCTAAGATTAAAATAGCCAATAGAAAAGATGGAGTAGAGGGGACAGTTGCCTCACTTCAACTAAACTCAAAACTTTCTTGTATTTTACCTATGCAGAGTTAGAATTTAAAATACAATAAAGGTTTATTTTGTTATAAATCGTCACTTAAATATTAATTGAAAAAATATAAGGTTTTTTAATGGCTTTAATAATAAATGATGAATGTATAGCATGTGATGCCTGTCGTGAAGAGTGTCCAACTATAGCGATTGAAGAGGGTGACCCGATTTACTATATTGATCCTGATCGTTGTACTGAATGCGTGAGTGTTTATGACGAACCAGCATGTATCTCTGTTTGTCCGGTAGACTGTATTGTTCCAGATAAAGACAATGTAGAATCAATCGCGGAACTTCAATTCAAATATAAAAACCTAGAGATAGAAGAGTAAACAAAGTGGCTAAGCGAGTTGCAGTCATAGATATCGGTTCTAACTCGGTTAGAATGGTTATCTATGAGAAGACATCTCGTTTTGCTTTTCACCTCCTACACGAAGAAAAAAGTAAAGTTCGTATTTCTGAGAATGCTTATGAGCATGATGGAAACCTTCAAAAACTCCCAATGCAAAGAACATTCGATGCACTCCGTAACTTTATAACAATCAGTAAATCTTTCAAAGTAAGAAAAACATTATGTGTTGCAACTTCAGCACTTAGAGACGCTCCAAATAAAAAAGTTTTTTTAAAAAGAGTGAGAGAGTCCCTTAAATTAAATATTAAAATAATTGACGGTAAAAAAGAGGCATATTTTGGAGCAATCGCCTGTGCCAATCTGCTTCCTAGACAATCTTCTGCACTAAGTATAGATATTGGCGGAGGCTCCACAGAGTTTACAGTTATAAATGATTATAAAGTATCAAACACTACTTCATTAAACATAGGTACTGTTCGTCTAAAAGAGCTCTATTTTGATAAAAACAATATATCTGGAGCGATAGAGCATATAGATAAAGAGCTAGATACATTACAAAATATAGATGTATCTACATTAATCGGTATTGGCGGAACATTTAGAGCTATATCCAGTGCTATTATGAAGATAGACAATTATCCTTTAAATAAACTGCACTCATATGAATACTCTAAAAAAAGATTTAAAGAGTTTATTTCAGATATTCTTGATGCCAATGAAGATGAGCTTAAAAAACTTGCAATTAAAAGCAACAGGTATGATGTAATTAAACCTGGTGCATTGATACTCTCGAGGCTAATAAATAAAATCAAGATAGGTAAAATTATCACAAGCGGTGTTGGAGTCAGAGAGGGTGTTTATCTGTCTGATCTACTTCGTGGCTCAAAAGACAAGTTTCCTCACAACTATAATACCTCTGTAAAGTATATTTTAGATACTCACGTTGGAGATAAATCTTTTTCAAATCATCTAAACCTTGTGAGCAAAAAACTTTTTGACCTGACAAAAGATTATCTCAAAATTGATGAGAAGTACAGATATGAGTTAGCTCTAGCAGCAAAACTGTATCCTGCAGGAAGCAGTGTTCACTTCTACTCTCAAAACAAACACACCTACTACCTGATTCAGAGTGCTTTAGAGTATGGTTTTAGCCATAAAAGCATTACACTTATAGCTACACTGACAAAATATGCTAAAAGCAGACTTCCGGCATCTTCTCATCTTAAAAAGTACGGTACCCTGCTTCCAAAGGAAGATACAACGAATGCTCTAAGCTTTTTACTCTCACTTAGTATTGCTCTACTGAGTCATAGGCCTAGAAATATTGATTTTGATATGAAATTTATTGATGGAGTACTGCAGATAGAGTCATCTAACTCTATGTATTTGGCTCAAGATGCAATCACTAAACTTGATTGCAACAAGAAATTTAAAATTAAGTTCTAAAGAGCTTAGCTCTAGAATCTCTGCCCCATAGTGAACTCAAAGCTAGAGGTTTTATCACCTGTCTCTTCAAGCAGTGGAGCTGCAAACATTAGCTGAATCGGTCCAACCGGTGAGAACCACTCAAGTCCTAAACCATAACCACCACGAGATATATTGTTTGTTAGTAAGTCTGTTGCATAACTGTCTGAAATCACACCCCAGTCGACAAAGGCAACCATACGCATTTTTGCTTGTGGGACTAATGGCAGACTCAACTCTACATTATTTGAAAATGTTTGTGTTCCACCTACTCTTCTAAATCCATCAGCTGCAAGAGAATCTTCAATAGTTGGAGAGAGAGAGTATGATTCATAACCTC
>JBDLHW010000131.1:0-5664 GCA_039715155.1 Campylobacterota bacterium
ACAGCTGTAGGTTCAGCTGTAAATGTTGCTTCAAGGTTATGTTCGAGTGCAAAACCTGGTAAAGTAATCGTAGATAAGAGTACATATGATAGAGCAAGCTGTAGATACAACACCACTCTGCAAACTCCTTTTAAGATCAAAGGCATCAGTTATCCAATAGATACATATTCAATATCAAACGGAGATGCTTAATTATGAATATATTTACCCTATCTAGCTCTCTTTTTATTTTAGTTTTGTTTACCGGGTGTGTTGAGGAGCTGACTCAACCTGCACCGGAGCCAAAGACTGAGATTGTTTTACTAAGTCAAAAAGTTCAAGAGTTAGATGCACATGATAAACAGCTCATCTACAGATCAATTCAAAATGAGATCAACATTCATAATGAAAAAGGTGATGAAGCCTATGAGTCCGGATATAACCATGATGCGATAGTTGCTTATGAACTGGTTAACTTCTATGAGGGTTACAATACAATACCACTTAACAAGATAGCTCAAATTAAAACAACAGCTAAGAGTAAAAGTATTTACCACTACAAACAGGCTCTGCTTTATGAGAAAAAAAATATCAAACAAGCTGTTATAGAGTTAAACAGAGTAATGATAAACAACCCTGGATATAAAGACGCTCAAGATAAACTCCATGAGTTAAGAAGTAATAGAGATATAAAGATATTTATCAACTCAATGGAAAACTCTCTACAGATGAAACTCCTCAATAATCGTGGAACTGTAAAAGATTTAAAAGGAATTAACTCAGGTCTGCATAATCTTCTAAAATATGATTATAATAACTCTACAGCCCTAAAAGCAAAAGCAACGCTCAAGGAGTACCATAAAGTGCTTGTTGAGAATGCTATTAAGTTATTTAAAGAGGGTAAGCTTACAAAATCGAAAAGTAAATTTAGTGCGATACTCTCTATCTATAAAAAAGATCAGACATCTATAGACTACTTAGCTAGAATTAAAATAATCAACAGTAAAAAAACATATATGAAACTTGCAAAAGATTATTTAAAAAACAGAGAGTTTATCAACTCAATGAAATATGCACAAAAAGTTTTAAGAGTCGAGCCTAAGAATAAAGAAGCTAGGAGTATCCTTACAAAGGCTAAAAAAGAGTCAAAAAGAGAAGTCGCTAATCTTTTACATATTGGGAAGCGTCACTATAACAACAAAAACCTAGACAAGGCACAAGAGAGCTTTAATGCCGTTTTAGAGATTGATCCTTACAACAACACTTCACTCATCTACTCTAAAAAGATAGAGAGACAGCTCAAGACCATTAAAAGCTTACAGTAAAGATATTAAACACTAACCTCTTTAATATCTGCAATCTTTAAAATACTTTTGTAGATAGAAGCGACGATTGACTTTCTGTTATTTTTAATAGCTTCATCCTCTGCGTTCACCATTACATTTTCAAAGAAACTATCAAGCTCAGGTTTAAGTCCTAAAAGAGCATCTAACTCCTCTTCGTAGCTGTTATACAACTTCGATGAGATCTCGCTATATTTTACAAACAGAGTTTTTTCAGCATCTTCTTCAAATAGTTTTTCATTAACAGAGAGATCACTTGAGAGGTCAATATCTTTTGTGATGTTAGCCACACGTTTAAATGTTGAAAACACTTCTGAAAACCCTTCAGAATTTACAAGATGATTCAGTGCCTCTATCTTTTTACCTAAACGCAGCAGCTCTCTCTCACCTGAGGCTAAAACAGCCTCTATTATTGAAGGGTTTACTCTGTAGTACTGCTTGATTCTCTCTAAAAAGAAGTTCTCCAGTTTTTCACTATCTATCTGCTCATAAGAGCTTCCAAGAGCATTCATAGTCTCAACTATGTCAAACTCTAAGTTATGCTCATTTGTAATACGTATAAGTCCATTTACTGCTCTACGAAGAGCAAAAGGGTCACGTGAGCCTGTTGGTATCTGATTTACGCTAAAAAGACCTAAAAGAGTGTCCAGTTTTATACTCATAGCAACAATAGCACTTAGAGTAGTTGAAGGCAAATCACTATCTTCTCCATCTGGAAGATACTGCTCTTTAATTGCAGTAGCAACTGCCTCACTCTCACCTGCTTCTACTGCATAGTAGCAACCCATTAGACCCTGTAGCTCTGTAAACTCATAAACCATCTCACTCATAAGGTCAGCTTTTGCGAGTTCTATCGCTCTGTCCAAATCCTCTTTCTTTGCATCAGATGTATATTTTTCAAAAAGAGTATTTGCTATTTTTCCCTCACGTACAATCTTATCAGCAACACTACCAAGGCCCTTAAAGAAAGCAACTTTTTCAAGTCCGGCAGTACTTAGTCCGTTCTTAAGGTCATTATCATAAAAGAAAAGTCCATCTGCTAAACGCGGACGAAGAACTCTCTCATTACCTTCAATCACTTCAGCGAAATCATCTGTCAGTGCGTTTGAGACAACAACAAACTTATTTATTAGCTTGCCATCTTTAAATACCGGAAAATATCTCTGATGCTCTTTCATAGATACAATAATAACTTCAGGAGGAAGTCTTAAAAACTCTTCATCAAATGAGCCCAAAAGTGCAGTTGGATTTTCTGTGATTGCAACAACTTCATCAAGCAGGTCTTCATCAACCTCAATCTTGACACCACTCTCTTTTTCTATAGAACTAAAATCAGCTAAGATGTTCTCACGTCTAACTTCAGGAAAGAGTGTAACACCGCCCTCTTTTAAAACTTCAAAATACTCTTTAGCACCACTAATACTAAGTGCATCAAAGTTACTGATACGGTGAACATAAGTCTCTTTAGATGATGCTACTCCAAAAAGAGTCATAGGTACTAACTCATCACCTAAAAGCATATTTACCCATCTAATAGGACGGATAAAACTCTCACTTGAACTTCCCCATCTCATAGATTTACCAAAATCAAGTGAGTTAATCCAAGACTCAACAATCTCAGGTAGAAGTTCAGTTGAAGATTTGCCCTTTACATCTTTTTTGTAATATAGGACTTCTTTACCACCCTTCTGTCCACGACCTAGTTCTTCTAAAGTCACACCACATTTTTTTGCAAAACCATTAGCTGCCGGAGTAGCTTCTCCATCTTTAAAAGCCACTGCTACCGGAGCACCAAAGAACTCTTCAATGCTATCATCCTGGTTTGTTTTAAACTCGCTATGCCAGATAACTAAGCGACGAGGAGTATAGTAAAATTCAAACTCACCAAGAAGTGAATATTTTTCTAAAATATCAGCATATTTTTTCTCTATATTTTTTAATTCTTTTAAAAGTGGAACTGCGGGAAGCTCTTCAACACCGATTTCAATAAGTAGTGGTTTTAACATATATAGACTCTTTGTATTATAATTAGCGCGATTCTATCTTTTTTTTATTTAAAAGGTAATAAATTAATTTTTTCTTAAACAAGACAAATATACTCTTATTTATGTTTTGCTAAAAGATTTACTAGATACAATGTCACATATATAAAAAAACCTAAAGGATAACACATGCCAAAGATTAACAAATATGTTGATATAGATACAGTAGAAAGAGAAGCTAAAAAAGATCTGATTGATCGTCACTCACCGTTCATTCACTGTCCTGATACAGCTACTGCTGGTGAGCCGTTTGAAGTAACTGTAAAAATGGGTCAAGAGTATACTCACCCAGATGATTTTGATCACTACATCGAGTCTGTAACTCTTTTCAATGGTGAAACTAAATTAGCTCAAGCTTCTTATGTTCCAGGTACACTTGGAAATGTTAAAGCTCACAACACTACAACTTTTACTATCATTCCAACTGGTAAAAAACTTAACCTTGTAGCTCACGGTTACTGTACTAAACACGGTATCTGGGAAGGTACTCCTGTAGAAGTGACTGTTTCTTAGTCATCTTCTATTTCGTAATATAGGGCTTTTAGCTCTTTATTACATCCTCTATTTTCTAATAAGGTACAGAATTAGTATCATATTATAAAACTTCCATATCTAATAAAGTAATACAAAACATATATTCAAGATGAAATACTACACAATGAAAAAAGCCAAAAAAATGTAACAGAGTGACAGGAAACTCTATTGTTTGAGCTCTTATTTTCTGTTATCTTAGATACTAAAGCCTTCTCTTAATATCTTTTCAAACTCATCTGCGGACACAGGTTTAGAATAATAATGACCCTGAATATTTTTACATCCATTTTCAACTACAAAGTTTCTCTGCTCTTGAGTCTCAACACCCTCTGCTATGACTTTAAGATTTAAACTATTGGCAAGTGCTATTACAGCTCTTGTTATTGTTGCATCCTCTTCATCATCCGGCAGGTCTCTTATAAAGGCTTGGTCGATTTTTAACTTATCAATAGGGAGTCTTTTTAGGTATGCTGGTGAAGAGTAACCTGTTCCAAAATCATCTACTGCTAGTTCTACTCCTAAATCACTGATTTGCTGGAGTAGTTCTATAGCCTCTTCCGGATTATTCATAATCTGTCCCTCTGTAACTTCTAACGCAAGCCACTCTGCTTTAGTGCCAGTCTCTTTTATGCATTTTTCAAATCTCTGAGAAAAATCTTTTTGTTGAAGCTGTTTTACCGCAAGATTCATAGCAAGTACACCAGGATTTAATCCATCTTTATACCATTGCGAGAGTTGAGTCATAGCAGTTCTCATAACAAGCTTATCTAACTCAATTATAAGGCCTGTAGATTCTGCAAGAGGTATAAATTTAGCTGGAGGCACTAGTCCCATAGTAGAGTGTTGCCATCTAACCAATGCTTCCATTCCTATTAACTTGTCTGTTGTTCCATCTACTTGAGCTTGATAGTAAACTACAAATTCTTCATTCTTTAGAGCTTCTCTAAGACTTGTTTCCATCACTACTCTTTCAAATGCAAGTTCAGTCATTCTTGAATTATAGTATTGATAATTATTTCTTCCTTCATCTTTTGCTTTATACATTGCAGAATCTGCATATTTTAAAAGATTTTGAGCAGTTCCACCATCATCTGGGTATATGCTTATACCTATACTGCTGGATATATACAGAGTATTATGAGCTACATCAAGCGGCTTAACCAAAACATCCAGTATCTTATTTGCTATCAAAGAGCTATCTTGTGCTTCTTCTAAATCTTCTAAAATAACAGTAAACTCATCTCCGCCTAGTCTTGCTAGAGTATCTTGGTCTCTTATTGTCTCTTTAAGTCTTGAAGTTATTATTTTTAAGACTTCATCACCCACTATATGTCCTAGTGAATCGTTTATCTCTTTGAAGTGGTCAAGGTCAATAAACAGCAGTGCTACTTTTGAACTATTGCGTTTGGCTTTCTCTATTGCCTGTTTAATTCTATCATTAAAGAGGACTCTATTTGGCAATCCTGTTAAAGCATCATGATGGGCTTGATAATGTAAAATGTTTTTCTGTTCTCTTAAGTCGTTTTGAACTTGAAGATGCTCTGTAATATCTCTGGCCGATTCTATAATTCCTATACAGTTTTTCTCTGAATCAAAAAGTGGACTTGCAGAGAGTTCTATATAACGATTATCTCCATCTTTAGTATCATGGTTATGTACAACATTGATATGTTCTTTTTTTTCTAAAACATCTCTTAAGGGGCATGGATGATTAAAAGTATCACATGGAGTTGAGCGATTATGTGAGATTTCATAACATTTAGGAG
>JBDLHW010000132.1:0-5663 GCA_039715155.1 Campylobacterota bacterium
TTTGACATGATAGCCTTAGTTCCTGCATCAATCGTAGCGTTTATATCATCACTAATCTCCACAGGGTCAAGTTTCATAATAACTGAACCTGTTGATACTAAAACAGGAAATAAAATACTGTTCTCAAATGTAGAGTCGATAGTTGATTTTACAGCATTAATATTATACGCTGCATGGGCTATTACTGCTGTAATTAAGAAAAACTTACTTGCTCCAAAGAGAAAGCCTAATATCTTGTCATATATCCCAAGACCACTCATATGGCTCAGTTTTTTAAAGGCATAACCGATAGTTATCATTAGTAACCAGAAAAATCCAAGAGTAGCAATAAAACCGGTAAAACTAATCGCTGCTGAGTTTTCAAACTTAAAGATTAAGTCACTTAAGTACTCTCCGACATTATCACCCAAACGTGAGGCTATAAAGATACCACCTATTATTCCAATAAGTCCAAAAGCCTCTTTGAAAAAACCGTTTAAAATTCCCTTTAAACCTAAAAGTAAAATAATTACAGTAACAACAAGATCGAAATAGTTAAATTCCATCAATTACGTCCGAATACACTTGATCTTTTCCATTCTCTTTTGCTTTATAGAGTGCTTTGTCCGCTCTAGATATCAGAGAGTCAGGAGTATCACCTTGGATAAACCTTGTAGCACCAACACTCATAGTAACACTAATTCCAATACCTTTGTAGACAAGCTTATTACTCCTAATTAAATTAATAATTCTATTTGTTATATTTTTACACTGTATATCATCAAGACGATTAAGTATGATTACAAACTCTTCACCACCATATCTAAATACTCTATCTCCATCCCTAAGTGTTTTTCTTAAAATGTTCGCTATAAAAATAAGGACTTTATCACCAGCCAAATGACCGTGAGAGTCGTTTATTTTTTTAAAGTCATCTATGTCTAAAATCAGTGCATGGAGATCATGAGGCAGTTTCTCTTTTGAGCATATCTCATTGAGGTAAGTTGAGAGAGCACGTCTGTTGTAAACTTTAGTAAGTCCGTCTAGATTTGAGTTTTTTTCAAGAGTTTTAACTTGTTCATTGAGGTACTTGATGGTTTCATTTGCTTTTTTTACCTCGTCTGACATAGCATTTTGAATTTCATGAAATTTACTTTTAAGCAGAGGCAGGTCCAGGTCGTCATCATCGCACTCCAAGAGGGTGTCTTCGTGTACCTGTGCCAAAATTTCTATTTTATTACTTGTATCGGAATAGGAGTTTAAACTTTTCTTAGTTAACTCTTTGTATGCATTATGAAACAGTGTCTCCGCAAAGTCTGTTGCACTGACATCTTTATCATCAAGCTTCATTATGAGTTCTGCAGATTCAAATAGATAATTTGCCAGTTGTTCTTTGGAAGCCTGTTCTTGGTTATCTATGATTGTAACTAGCTCTTTACACATTTCATTAGCGAGAGATATAAGTTCATGTTTCTGCATAATAACTCCATCTAAAATATTTCGTTATTATACTGATAAAAGCATAAATAAAGCTTTTATAGGGAAAATTACCCCATAAATGTGAATTTTAGGAATTTTTGGGTAAAATCCAGAAAAAAATATATTAAGGCCTAAAATATGAGTACTTGGAGTCCATCAAGTTGGAGAGAAAAACCAATTTTACAACAGCCAACTTATCCAGATCAAGCCGCGCTTGATAGAGTTTTATCAGAGTTAAGAAACTACCCGCCACTTGTTTTTGCAGGTGAAGCTCGTTCACTTAAAAGTCAATTAGCAAATGTTGCTAACGGTAATGCTTTTTTACTTCAGGGTGGTGATTGTGCTGAGAGCTTTTCTGAGTTTCATGCTGATAATATAAAAGATAGTTTTAAAGCGATGATGCAGATGGCTGTAGTTATGACATATGCAGGTGGACTGCCGGTTGTAAAAGTTGGTCGTATGGCAGGACAGTTTGCTAAACCTCGTTCATCTGACACTGAAACTTTTGATGGTGTTGAGTTACCTTCATACCGTGGAGATATTATCAACGGTTCAGAGTTTACAGCAGAGGCTCGTGTTCCGGACCCACAGAGAATGATACAGGCTTACAATCAAGCATCAGCTACACAGAACTTACTTCGTGCTTTTGCATCAGGTGGTTTAGCTGATCTGCATCAAGTACATAAATGGACTCTTGACTTTGCTCATCAAGGTGCGCTTACAGAAAAGTATGAAGCATTAGCAGATGAGATTGGAAAATCTCTACAGTTTATGGAAGCGTGTGGTGTTACATCTAAAACATACAGAACTTTAAGAGAGACAGATTTTTATACTTCTCATGAAGCGCTTTTACTTCCATACGAAGAAGCATTTACTAGAAAGGACTCTACAACAGATGAGTGGTACGATACTTCAGCTCATATGTTATGGATAGGTGACAGAACTCGTCAACTTGATGGTGCTCACGTTGAGTTTTTAAAGGGTGTTAACAACCCTATCGGTGTTAAAGCCGGACCTACTATGGATCCTGAGGACTTAGTAAAACTGTGTCAAACACTTAACCCAGAGAATGAAGCTGGTCGTCTTAACGTAATCGTTAGAATGGGTGCTGGTAAAGTAGGTGATGGTCTTCCTCCTCTTATCAAAGCTGTTGAGAGAGAGGGTCAAAAAGTAGTATGGTCATGTGATCCTATGCATGGAAATACTATTAAATCTTCAAACAACTATAAAACTCGTCCAGTAGACGCAATTCTTACTGAAATGAAAGAGTTCTTCCAGGTTCATAAAGCTGAAGGTACATTTGGTGGTGGTGTGCACTTAGAGATGACTGGTAAAAATGTTACTGAGTGTATCGGTGGTTCATTTACGGTTACTGAAGAGGATTTAAGCTCTCGTTACCATACTCACTGTGACCCGCGTCTAAACGCAGACCAAGCTTTAGAGTTAGCATTTTTAATCGCTGATTCTCTTAAAGAGGGGCAGAAGTAGTAAGGTAGAGTTTATCTCTGCTTTAACTATTCTCTATCTCTTCTACTTTCTCTTCAATCAAAAATAGCTCTTCCATTTTTTGTTCATAAAGTTCTTCTAGTTCTGCTAACTCTTTGGCTAAAGCAGTTAAGCCTATCTCTTCATAACATTTTGGATTAGAGAGACAGCTGTTTTTTTCTTCTATTTTTGTTTCGAGTTCTTCTATCTCTTGGGGTAGTTTTTCTAATGCAATTTTTTCTTTAAATGTAAGTTTCAGAGTTTTAGGTTTTTGCTTTACAACTTCAACGACTTTTTCGACACTGGCACTACTCTCCATCTCATCAAGCTCTTTTAACTCTTTTTCTAATTCTAAGTACTCAGAGTATTGTTGATGTGACTCTTCTATCTCTTTGTTTGCTTGAAATATAAAAAGTTTTTTAGCGATTTTATCTACAAAGTACCTATCGTGGCTTACTATGATAACCGCACCTGGAAAATTTGTCAGTTGCTCTTCAAGTATGTTGATAGTTGGAATATCTAAATCATTTGTAGGCTCATCAAGTATCAGGATATCAACATTTTTAGTAAAGAGCAGGGCAAGGGCGATACGGTTTTTTTCACCACCACTAAGCACACCTATCTTCTTCTCTAAAAACTCTCGAGGAAAAAGGAAGTTTTTAAGGTATCCATAAACGTGCATATCTTTTCCACGCACACTGACCCTGTCCCCACCGTGAGGACAGAAAGTCTCCATCAGGTTTTTATCATCATCAAGAAGTTCACGATGTTGGTCAAAGTAGCCTATCTTAAAATCACCCTGTTTAATCTTTCCGCTAGTTGGCTCCATACGACCAAGAAGAGCTTTAAGAAGGGTTGATTTTCCACTTCCGTTTGGACCGACTATAGCGATAACATCTTTTTGTAATATTCTGGTTGTAAAGTTTTTAAGAAGCTCTTTATTTCCAAGAGTTAGACCTAAATTCTCTACTTCAAAAAGCATTTTCTGTTTGTTGATGCTTTTGTCACGATTGAAGTGTTTAGCCTCACGTTGAAGCTCAATAGACATCTTGCGTATCTTGGCAGGATTGTTTTTAGCATCCTCACGTAGATTCATCAGACGCTCTTTACGACCCTCATTTCTTTTAAGTCTTGCCCGAACACCTCTTGCATACCAGGCATTTTCTCTCTTTAGGATATCAAGAAGATTATCATGCTGTTTCTGCAGTGTTCGTATATGCTCTGCTTTTTGTGTCAGATAGTCACTATATCCACCGCTATACTCTCTTAGAGCACAATCTTCAACCTCTATAGACTTTGTGGCAACTCTATCTATAAAGTATCTATCGTGAGAGATAAAAATAAGTGTAAACTTCTCTTTTAAAATCAGCTCTTCTAAAAACTCAACCATATAAACATCAAGGTGATTGGTAGGCTCATCAAGAAGTAAAACATCCGGTTTTTGCAGAAGAAGTGAGGCTAGGGCGACACGGCGCTGCTCTCCACCACTGAGTAGAACTATCGGTTTGTCTTCATACTGTTTGAGGTCAAAATGCTGGATGATTCTTTCTATCTTGTCATCTAGGTTCCAGGCATTATGGTGTTCTATGTAACGTGAGAGCTGCTCATGTTCATCTATAAGTTTAGGGTTATCAAAATCCTCTGCTAAAAGGAGTGAAAGTTCACTGTATCGCTCTTTTGCACGGTTTAGTTCATCAAGCCCAGCCTCAACAGCTTCTCTTACGGTGTGACCCTCTTGAAAATTGGGTCTTTGGTCTAGCATTTTAACTTCAAGATTACGTTTGATAATTCTCTCTCCGCCATCAGCGTCCAGTGTACCGTTAACTATCTTCATCAGTGTCGATTTACCACTGCCGTTTTTACCGATGATAACGATTCTTTCACCCTCGTCAACATGAAAGTTTATCTCTGTTAAAATCTTTTGTGCTGAGTAGTGTTTGGAGATGTTTTGGAGGTCTATTAATGCCATTGAAATTCTTAGAGTTAAATTTTTCTAATGATACCCTGAGTATAGTTAATAGGCGCTTATTACGCCTACTTTATAAACTCAACCACTTCATCAAAATCTAATCTCTGCTGAGATGACTGTTCATCAATTCTATAACCAAAAGGCAGAACTAAAGAGAGTTGAAACTTTGTAGTGTCCAGCTCTAAAATCTCTTCAACTTTTACTTTGTCATAACCCTCAATAGGACAAGAGTCAATACCGATAAAGGCAGCTCCACTCATCATATTTCCCGCAGCGATATATGACTGTTTTGAGGTCCAGGCATAGATGTTATCATCACTACTTAGCGTCTTCTCTAAATGACTTGCATAAAGACCCAGGTAAAAATCAAGTGTCTCTTGCGGCATCTCACGTCTTCTAAACCTTTTCTCAGGTAGTCCAGATTCAACTTTTGCAGAGTCAATACCTGCAAGAATAATTACTAAGTGAGAACAGCTGGTGATTTGTACTTGATCCCAACATGCAGGACGGAGTTTTGCTTTGAGCTCTTCGTTTGTTATAACTAAAAATTTCCACGCTTCCATACCAAATGAAGAGGGGGACTTTCTTCCAACTTCTAAGATGTACCTCATATCTTCATCAGATATCTTTTTAGTATCATCAAAAACTTTACACGCATGTCTAAAATCCATCGCTTCCATAAACTCATTTTTCATCTTTTATCCTTTTTTTAGTGTTATTTCTGTTATCTCTGAAGTGGCGCCCAGTCTCA
>JBDLHW010000133.1:0-5656 GCA_039715155.1 Campylobacterota bacterium
CTTTAATTGCTGCTGCGATTTCCTCTTCAGGAATCTCCTCACCTTCTAAGAATTTCTCCATAAGCTCTTCATTACCATCAACTGCAGCGATCTCTTCAATCATCTTTTCACGGTACTCTTCAGCTTTTTCCATCATATCATCACGGATATCTTGTGTATGATATGCAGAACCCATAGCAGCTTCAGCATCCCAAACGATTTCTTTCATCTTAACTAAATCAACAACACCTTCAAATTCCGCTTCTGCACCAATTGGCAGTTGAATAGGAACCGGATTACCTTTAAGGCGCTCTTTAATTTGACGCTCAACTTCGTAGAAGTCTGCACCAGTTCTATCATACTTGTTTACGAAAACAATTGATGGAACTTTATAACGGTTACGTTGTCTCCAAACTGTTTCTGATTGAGGTTGAACACCACCAACAGCACAGAATACTGAAACAGCACCATCAAGTACACGCATAGAACGTTCAACTTCAATAGTGAAGTCAACGTGACCCGGAGTATCGATAATATTTATCTGTTTTCCAGCCCACTCACAAGTTGTTGCAGCAGAAGTAATTGTAATACCACGCTCTTGCTCTTGTTCCATCCAGTCCATAGTTGCAGCACCATCATGTACCTCACCTATTTTATGCTCAACACCAGTGTAGAAAAGAATTCTTTCTGTTGTTGTAGTTTTACCTGCATCAATGTGTGCAGCAATACCGATATTTCTTACGTCATTAAGTTTGTGACTTCTTGCCATAATCTATCCTATTACCATCTGTAATGAGCGAATGCTTTATTAGCTTCGGCCATTCTGTAAGTATCTTCTTTTTTCTTGAATGCTGAACCTTTATCTGTTGCAGCGTCCATGAACTCATTAGCTAATCTCTCAGCCATTGTTCTCTCATTTCTTTTACGTGCAGCATCAATTAACCATCTAATAGCTAAAGATTGTTGACGTACCGGGCGTACTTCTACTGGAACTTGATAAGTAGCACCACCAACACGGCGACTTTTTACTTCTATAATTGGTTTAATATTTTCAATAGCTTCATTAAATGTATCTATTCCTGATTTTTCACCACGAGAGCTAATGATATCCATTGCACTGTAGATAATTTTTTCAGCTGTAGATTTCTTACCATCTAACATTACTTTGTTTATAAATTTCGTCAGTATTTTGCTTCCATAAACTGGATCTGGCATAACTGGACGAACGGGAGCTTTTCTTCTTCTCATTGTTTTTCCTTCAATTATTTTTCAAATTTACTCAGAGAATATATGTTCTCTGTCATCGCTTCTTAGTCAAAGACCAATACTCAATGTTATTTATTCAGCTCTCATACACTTTCAAACTATCGTTTAAAACGAAACTAGTTTCGCGAGCTCTCTGCTGAAGAGAACCTAGTGTTAACGTAGTAAACCGGACTTTGTTCGGATTACGTATCAAATTAAATAGCGGTTCCTAAATAAATAGGTACTATTTTTTAGGTCTCTTAGTTCCGTATTTAGATCTAGCAACCATACGATTAGCAACACCAGCAGTATCTAACGCACCACGAACGATGTGATATTTAACACCAGGTAAATCTTTAATACGACCACCACGAACTAGAACTATCGAGTGCTCTTGAAGGTTATGACCCTCACCACCGATATATGAAATAACTTCAAAACCTGAAGTTAATCTAACTTTTGCAACTTTTCTTAAAGCCGAGTTAGGTTTTTTTGGTGTAGTCGTATAAACACGAGTACATACACCACGACGCTGTGGACATGAAACAAGCGCTGGTGATTTTGATTTCTTAATCACACGTTTACGCTCATTACGAATCAATTGATTGATTGTAGGCATACAATTCCTTTTTACTTAAATTTTTCCAGTAGAATTTAATCCTCTAATTTTTTAGAGAATTATAGACACGAGATAATACAGAAAAGGTGATTAAAGTTAGCTTATTTTAAGTGGAAATTAATATTTATATTTTATTGTGGGAATAAACAGTAAATCAGGTTAATAAAATCTGGCTCTTGAAAGAGACTAGCTTTAGTGCTGAGCGCAGCGATCACAATATGGGCTTTTGCTCATATTGTGAATTAAATGAAACTTTTAATTACTCTTCTTCAGCTTGAAATTGAACTTCTTGATCTTTATAGATACCAGTTCCAACAGGAATAGTACGACCAATAATTACATTCTCTTTCAAGTTGTTAAGATCATCAACTTTAGCTGAAACTGCAGCCTCTGTTAATACTTTCGTTGTATCTTGGAATGATGCAGCTGAGATAATACTATCAGCAGATACAGCAGCTCTTGTGATACCAACAAGGAATGGTTCAGCAATCGCAGGACGACCGCCAAGACGCATGATTTTTGCATTTTCTGCAGCAAATTTAGCTTTAGAGATAAGATCACCTTCTATAAACTTAGTATCTCCAGATTTAACAATTTTAATCTGACGAAGCATCTGAGTAAAGATAACTTCAATATGTTTATCAGCGATATTAACACCCTGAGAACGGTAAACTTGCTGAACTTCAGACACTAAGTAGTTATAAAGTGCTTTAACACCCATAATTCTTAGTAACTCATGAGATGAAAGAATACCAGTAGTCAATCTCTCACCGGCGTGAACAAAGTCTCCTGCATTTACAACAGGCTCATGTGATTTATCAACAAAATACTCTTTAATGATTCCATTATCAGAGTTAGAGATAACAATTCTAACTTTACCACGAAGCATTTTACCAAAGCTTACAACACCATCTATCTCAGAGATAAGTGCAGTTGCTTTTGGACGACGACCCTCAAATAGTTCAGAAACACGTGGAAGACCACCTGTAATATCTGATGACTTTTGAAGTGCTTTTGGAGTTTTAGCAATAATATCAGCAATCTTAACTTCAGAACCATCTGCTACATATATAGAAGATTTTGGCTCAATAGCGTAACGTAAAAGCTCACCATCTTCAGTTGCAAGGACAACAGTTGGTTTATACTCAGATGAGATGTGATCATTCACCATAAGACGTGTCTTACCAGTTAACTCATCAACTTGCTCACTAGCTGTAGTCCCAACAATAATATCTTCATATTTAACTGTACCGTTTGATTCAGAAATAATTGGATTTGAGTATGGATCCCACTCAGCAATAACAATAGACTCATCAGAAGATGGTTTAGCGATCATTGTAGATGCATCAACAGCTTCATTATCATCAGTAACGATTACAGAACCACGAGCAATATAATGACGCACTGCCTCACGGTTATTTACATCAACAACTGTTGCGAAAAGACCTTTTTCAACTACTTCATATCCAGCTTTAAGACCTTCAAATCTCTCTAAATAGTCACCTTTAAGCAGGAAGTACTTAACTGTACCCTCTTCTTTAGCCTGAATTTTTTGAGTTACAGGAGCACCATTATCAACTAATAGTTCAGATGCATACGGAATACGAGATGGAACATTCCAACCATCTTTAATCGTCTCAACAATTGACTCATCAGCATCTACTTCCATACCCGTCTCATGTGGGAAATAGTATTTACCTTCAATCTGACCACTTACACCAGCTAACTCGTTTGGTTTAGCAATCTCATTTTTACGTAGTGAATAACGTACAGTATCACTCTTTGATGCCACACTGATTATAACTTCATCGTGAACTGTTTGAATCTCAACTTTACCAGCAAATGGAGCTTTAATTTTAGGTTCAACTAAAAGTACCGCTGCATTTCTTCTGTTTGCAACTATATTTTTACCCTCTTTTGAAGCGTAAGTTTTCAGGTTGTAGTAACGGATGAAACCTTCTTTATCAGCTACAACTTGTCTCTCTTGTGCTGTAGAACTTGCAGTTCCCCCAACGTGGAAAGTACGAAGTGTAAGCTGTGTACCAGGCTCACCAATTGATTGAGCGGCAACAATACCAACAGCCTCACCAGTACGAACAATATGACCAGTCGCAAGGTTAACACCGTAACATAGCGCACAGATACCCTCTTCACTCTTACATGTAGTCGGTGTTCTAATATGAGCTGTTTTAATTCCTGCTTCTGCTATTACTTTAGAGCTTACTTCATCTAAAAGTGTACCCTCTGCAAAAAGAATCTCATTTGAGATAGGGTCAATAACATCATCTGCTAAAACACGTCCGTTAAGTCTGTCTTCTAAAGACTCAATCAGTGTATTTTGATCAGAGATATCTGAGATCTCAATACCTTCGTGAGTATGACAATCATGCTCAACAATCTTAACATTTTGAGCAACATCAACTAGCTTACGAGTAAGGTAACCCGCATTTGCTGTTTTAAGTGCTGTATCGGCAAGACCTTTACGAGCACCGTGAGTTGAAATAAAGTACTCAATTACGTTTAGGCCCTCTTTAAAGTTAGAGATAATCGGAGTCTCAATAATATCACCAGACGGTTTAGCCATAAGACCACGCATACCGGCAAGCTGACGAATCTGTGCAGCAGAACCACGGGCACCAGAGTCAGCCATCATATGAATAGAGTTAAATCCATCTTTATCAGTTTGAACTAACTCCATCATCTCAGATGCAAGCGTGTTGTTTGTATCAGTCCAAACATCAATAATCTTATTGTAACGCTCTTGCTCAGTTAAAAGACCTGCTTCAAACTGTTTTTGAATCTCGATAACTCTGTTCTTAGACTCAGTTATTTTACCAGCCTTCATATCAGGGATTCTAATATCATCAGCAGAGATAGACACACCAGATTCTGTCGCATGTTTGAAACCTAAATCTTTAAGACGGTCAAGAAAACCTGCAGTTATACCTATACCACCATGTTTTTGAACATAATCAACAACTTCATTGATATATTTTTTCTTCATAACTCTATTCCAAAGTTCAGCAGGAACAAAGTCAGGTAGAATTGCTTTAAGAAGTAGACGTCCAGCAGTAGTATGAATAATACGGCCATCAACTCTAGTTCTTACTTTTGCATGAATATCAAGTGCATCATGCTCCATAGCAATTTTTACTTCATCAACATTAGCAAAGAGTTTGTTTGAACCTTTAACACCATTTTTTTCTAAAGTGATGTAGTAGATTCCAAGAACCATATCCTGTGAAGGTGTAGCAATTGCTTTACCAGATGCAGGAAGAAGAATATTCATAGAAGCAAGCATAAGTACCTTAGCTTCAGCAATTGCAGCTGAAGAGAGTGGTACGTGAACAGCCATCTGATCCCCATCGAAATCGGCATTGAATGCCGCACAAACTAATGGGTGAAGCTGGATAGCTTTACCATCTATCAGTTTAGGGTGAAACGCTTGAATAGAGAGCTTGTGAAGTGTTGGTGCACGGTTAAGCATTACCGGATAACCATCAACAATCTCAGCTAGACACTCCCAAACTTCGTTTGTTTTCTCTTCAATCATCTTCTTAGCAGCTTTAACTGTAGTAGCATAACCTTTATCTTCAAGCTTTGCAATCAAGTGTGGCTTAAATAGCTCAAGAGCCATTTTCTTAGGTAATCCACACTCATCCATTGCTAAAGATGGTCCAACAACAATTACAGAACGTCCAGAGAAGTCAACACGCTTACCAAGTAAGTTTTGACGGAAACGTCCCTGCTTACCTTTAATAATCTCAGATAGAGATTTAAGTGGACGCTTATTAGCACCCTTAACTGCGTTTG
>JBDLHW010000134.1:0-5636 GCA_039715155.1 Campylobacterota bacterium
CCTATATCTGTCAGGTAAGCTGTACCTTGTGAGATTTGAAAATCATCTGTTGAGACATGAGTATGTGTCCCGATGATACCGCTAACTTCACCTTGAAGCAACATCATCATCCCCCGTTTTTCACTTGTAGCTTCTGCATGAAAATCGATAAAAATATTTTTGACCCCATCGACTGCTTTTAGATTATCTACTGTATCCTTGGCACATCGAAATGCATTATCAGTAAAAGGCATTGAGAAGTGTCCCATAAGGTTTAAAACAGCAAGCTTCTCACCTCCTACATCATAAACCTTACACCCGGTTCCAGGAACACCCTCAGGATAGTTATGAGGACGAAGCAGCTCATGAGTATCAAAGAGAGGTAAAATATCTTTTTTATCCCAAGTATGATTTCCGCCACTCATTACATCCACACCAAAAGAGACAAGTTCGTTTGCATTTTTAGCAGTTAATCCAAAACCGTGTGAAGCATTTTCATAGTTTGCTATAACAAAGTCTATGCTATGCTCTTCTCTAATTTTCCGTAGATATTTTTTGACAATTTCACGACCTGGACGACCTACTATGTCACCTATAAATGCTATTCTCATATATATTTTCTTGTTATTTAAATTTTACAGATTATATCTAAATTTGATTACCTAGATGATATAAAGTCTATTTTTGACAATTTTTGACAAACTTTAAGAATCAAAGTTATATAATAGTTATGAGGTGTTTGGAAGGTGTGTTTTCTCCAAACCCTTCTTCTTAACTAAGAAGGGTCACATCACACCCCTTCCGCACCTGCTATACTATCTATTTTAGAGCACCTTCGGCTTTGAGTTTCGCAGATAAAATAGAGCCTCTTTAATAATGTCGTCGTCATCTTTGCTTTTAGACTTTATCGTCTCTTTTGACTCATTCAGGTATGTAAAAGTTATATTTTGTCCGTAGTTTGAAACAGATTTTACCTTTTTATCCAGTGCTAGCAGCTTAATTACCATCAACTCAAAAAACTGTTTCGTTGGAGTGTCTAACTCTCCAAACCTATCTATAAGTTCCTCTTCTATCTCATACACCTCTACAGCATTTTCTGCCTGAGAAAGACGTCTATAGATATCCAAACGTAATCTATCCTCTTTAACTACCTCATCAGAGATATAAGCGGAGATTGTAAGTTTTATATCAACTTTTGCTCTCTCACTCTCTTGGGTGTTACTCAACTCTTTTATAGCGTCTTCCAACATTCTGAGATAGAGGGAGTAACCGATATTTTTTATGTGACCACTCTGAGCATCCCCAACTAAGTTACCGCCACCACGAATCTCTAGATCATGGTATGCAAGAACCGAGCCTGAGCCTAAAAATGAGTTAGACTCCAGTGCTAAAAGACGTTTTTTTGCCTCATCTGTAAGGGCTTCTTTATTTTGAACTACAAAATATGCAAAGCCTTCATAACTTCCTCGCCCAACTCTACCACGTAGCTGATGAAGGTCAGCTATACCAAATCTGTCTGCACCATCAACCAGTATAGTGTTAACGCGAGGCATATGAATACCGGACTCGATAATTGAAGTCGCTATCATCAAATCATACTCACCGGCTTCAAACTTTAGCAACTCTTTTTCAGTCTCAACTGCTGATATTTTAGAGTGTAGCATTACCATACGAAGTTCAGGAAGCAGTGCTTTTAGCTCACCAAACTTTATCGGCATATGATCAATCGAGTTATGCACATAAAAAATCTGTCCACCACGACGTAGCTCTCTTAAAATCACCTCTTTAATAAGTTTTTCATCATACTCTTTTACAAAAGTTCTTACACCCTGACGCTCACTTGGTGGAGTCAGGAGTTGACTCATTGTTTTTATAGAACTCATAGCCTGATTAAGTGAGCGTGGAATCGGTGTTGCACTCATTGAAAGCAGATGAACACTGTGATATAGCTCCTTAATCTTCTCTTTTTGTTTTACACCAAACTTATGCTCTTCATCTATGATGACAACCCCAAGATTTTTAAACTCTAAGCCAAAAAGAGTGTGTGTGCCCACAACACAATCTATCTCACCCGAAGCGAGACCTTTAATAACTGCATTTTTCTCTTTTGTACTCACAAATCTATCAAGTTTTGCATACTTGATTCCAAGCTCAAAAAAACGTTCATGGAGTGAGCGGAAATGTTGAGCTGAAAGAAGTGTAGTCGGGACAATAAATGCAGACTGATAACCCGACTTATACGCTGCAAAGATTGTATTCATCGCAACCTCAGTCTTACCAAACCCAACATCACCACTCAAAAGTCTATCCATGATATGACCAGAGCTCATCTGAGTGATTATCTCATCAATAGACTGCGTTTGATCATCTGTATAATCAAATCCTGAAAGCTTTTGAAACTCTTTTAAATCCTGTTTATTTACACTGATTTTTGGAGATTTTATGAGTGAACGAGCTGCTGCTGTGTTAACTATCTGACCAGCTATCTCAAGTAGACGTTTTCTTACCTTAGCCTTGAGTTTTCCAAAACTACCCTTACCCAACCTGTCTAAAACAGGAGTCGAGCCACCGCTTGCAATATAACGGTCTATAAAGTCCAGGTTCTCAACCGGAAGTAAAATCTTATCATCACCAACATACTTGATAACTATAAAATCTTTTACTCCACCAAGAATTTCAGTCTGTTCAATCTTCTCAAATATCCCAACTCCATAATCTTCATGAACAACATAATCACCAGCTTTTAAATCATCCAGCATGATGGAGCTTTTTCTACGTCTACGTTTTTTATCAGGCCTGTTGAGTGAAATTATCAGCTCATCTTTAGAGACAATATTTAAAATATATCCAGCTGTTACCTGTGTAATATTACTGGTATCATAGAGCCCAGTTTGCTTCATTAAAGCTGCATTTGCAGCAATAATAGTCACTTTTTTATCTTGATGAACACGCAGTAGTTGCATTACATCTGCAACCATTATTTCTTTATAATCATCTGACTCTTCTAAAACTTCTAAATCAAACTTATCTCTTGTAAGAACCGGAGCGTTAATTCCATAAGCATCTTTTAGAACATCCTCGAGATTTTTAGATAACATCGCTTTTTTATCTGAGATAAAATCTTGTGCACTCTCACCCAGAAACCAAAATCCTAAAGAGGCTGTATCTTTTACTAAAGCATCAAACTCACTAACTTCAATCTTAGAGTTTAAAGAGTTAAACGCGGCCTCATCCAAAGAGTAAAAAGCACTTGTAATCTCAACGCTGTCTAACTCCTCTTTTAAAGTTCTTTGTGATTCGAGTTCAAAGTACTTTATCTGCTCTATCTCATTGTCAAATAGTGAAATTCTTATAGGGTTTTGAGCTGATGGGGTATATATATCAATAATATCACCGCGAAAAGATATCTCACCGGCAACCTGGACCATATCAACAAAGTTATATCCCCAAAAAAGCATCTGCTCTTTAAAGGATTGAAGCTCTATAGTCCCACCAAATTCAAGGGTAGTTGATTGCAGTAACTCCTCTTTTGGAAGAGGGAACAGTAGTGTTTTGAGTGGTGATATAATGAGTGGTTTTTTATTCGCCCTATAGTAGGTTCTTAAGGCGGATAAAAGCTCATGAAGTTCTTCTCTGTATGAACGCAAATCATCACCAAAACCTGGACGAAAATCCGGGAAGAGAAGAACATCACGTTTGAAAAACTTTGCAACAGACTCAAGCTCAAGTGCCTCTTTAAAATTCTCACAGACTAAGAGTTCTAAATCTTTTTCACTGTGGGTTTTAAAGTAATTAAATAGAGCAGTTTGGGACATATTTTTCTTTATTTATGATTTAGCTATTGTTGCTTTTTCTATTTTGAGAGGTGTATTTTTATCTTTAACAATACTACTACCTTCAAAGATACCTTTTGATTCTATAACTAACTCTGCAGAAGATATCTCACCACTCACATGACCAGCGGCTTTGATCTCAACCATATCAGCATTCACACTGCCATCTACACGTCCTTGAACAACTAACCTTTGAGTAGTTATATTGCCGTTAACATGTCCATTTTTACCGATATTAACCTCTTTTTTAGAGACTATTGAGCCTTCAAGCTCACCATCTATATATAGATTACAAGAGAGTTCTATCTCTCCTTTGATTTTAGCACCAGCAGTGATGATGGTTGTGTTTGAGTCGGTTTTATTACCCTCAGGTTGGACGTCGCCGTTATTAAAGATTGCCATGGTATTTTTTTCTCCTTTTCAAAAATATCGTTATAGTTTTCTACATTCCATTTTATAAAATGGAATGGGTTTACTGCATTATGCATAAATCTAAGTTCGTAATGTAAATGTGGTCCGCTACTTATTCCTGAATTGCCTGTATATGCAATTAAGTCACCCTTCTTTACAAATCGAACGGATTTTATCACAATCTTGTTTAAATGACCAAAATAGCTTCTAAATCCAAAGGAGTGTTGCAATATAACTAATTTTCCAAAACCACTTTTTTGATGTACTCCGGCATACTCTACAATTCCATCAGCTGTAGCATAAACCGGGGTACCTGTCTTAGCCTTCAAGTCACTACCGCGATGGAATTCACGTCGATTTAAGGTTGGGTGGACTCTATAACCAAATTTACTAGTAATACCTTTATACTCTACTGGTGAACCATTTGGGATGAGTTGTAATAGAGTAGCCATATGCTCTGAGTTTAACTTCGTTATATTTACTCTCTCTTCAAGTGAAGTATTCGCAACAGGAGCAATTCCAATAAGAGTCTCAATCTCCGCTAAAGAGTCTGAAAGTTCACTAAGCTCTCTTTTTTTAAGCAGAAGCGAATCCCTAGTCTCATTCATCGTATTTTGAAGGTTCTCATTCTTATCTTGAAGCTCTAGATATGCGTTTTCTATACCATCTCTCTTCTCTTGAATCTCATCAACACTGTAATTAAGATACAACATTGTACCTATAGAGATTAAAGCTAACGAGCCTATAAAACTAAGGGCATAAATAATTGCTTGCTTCACAAAATGATGGAGGTTAAACTGCTTTACACCATTGTCATCAGTTATGGTAACTGTAAAATGATCATTCACTAAAATCCCTACCCATACTATTTAAAAATGATTCAACCACACTAAATGATCCAAACACTAAATATTTTCTGTTTTTATCTATTCTATTAAATATTTTATATACTATACCTAAATCTTGGATAACTTCTTGCAAAAGCTCTTGTTTCTCGGCTCTTTCATCACCTATTTTAATTATTTCAACACGTGAGATAATTGGTTTTAATATACTCAGTATCTCTCTATAGTTTTTATCTTTGTAGCTATTGTAAACTAGAATATACTTATTGCCCTTTAAGGCATTAAAAATTGATGCAGCCGCTAAAGTGTTATGTCCGACATCTACTATTATATTCTCATTTATACGACTCAGTCTTCCAAAGAGTCTTGAGTTTATAAAGTTCTCACTCTCATACTCAATACCAAAATAGTTCAGAGCAGAAATAGAGAGTTTTAAATTATCTTTTAAGTATGGAACAAGTGATAACTCATCTCTTATATCTTCAATTTTATTTTCATCATCACTGTTTATATAATCATCTACTTTATTAAATACAGCAGCTTTTTCATCTGAAATATTTTTTGCTAC
>JBDLHW010000135.1:0-5617 GCA_039715155.1 Campylobacterota bacterium
ACTTAAAAAACATATCGATAACCTCAAAGAGGTTCTCATCGGTTTTGGACTTGTAATCATCGGTCTTGATGCATTCATCATCGGTTTAGAGATGGGTCTCTTCTCGCTTGGTGAGACAATGGCACTTCAACTAACACAAAATGACAGCAACATTATCATCTACTCTTTCGCATTTGCTATTGGTTTCTCAACAACTATGGCTGAGCCTTCACTAACAGCGATTGCTAAAAAAGCTAAAGAGATTAGTGATGGGAAGATAAACGATTTTGTACTTCGTCTCTTTGTTGCTCTTGGCGTTGCTATAGGTATCTCTCTTGGTGCATTTAGAATTGTAAACGGTGGCGAAATCGTTTACTATATTATGGCTGGATATATGTTTGTTATCGCACTTACATTTATCTCTCCAAAATATATTATTCCTATTGCATATGATAGTGGTGGGGTTACAACTTCTACAGTTACAGTTCCTTTAGTTGCAGCACTTGGTCTTGGTCTTGCAACAAACATACCAGGACGTGATCCACTTATAGATGGTTTTGGTCTTATCGCCTTTGCTTCACTCTTTCCTATGATAACAGTTATGGCGTATGGTGTTATAACGGAGAGAATGGGTGTTAAAGGTCAGCATGAGCTCGAAGAGCTTCATATCGAAGAGCTTCGTCATGCACTTGAAGATGCACAGGACATGGGTTTATCTACAGTTTATGTTGATGGTCCGGATAAACGCCACTCATCATCAATGACTTTCTCCGCTGTTCATGTAATAGTACCTCACGATAAAGAAGAGGAAGCTCTACTCGCTGCAAAAGAAGCAGGAGCCAGAGGTGTTACAATCATGCAGGCACACGGTATGGGCCTTGAAGAGATGGACAACTTCTACAACAGACTTCATAGCGAAGCAACTGATGCAAACCTTATGTTTGTAGTACGTACAAGAAATGTTGATAAGATCATTAGAGAAGTGATGGACAGATTAGATATAACAGGGGAAGGGGAAGGTATTGCATACGCTTATCCAATTTCACATGTAAAAGGGATAAGACTAAAAAGCGGCGATTTGTAATGCATGACTTTTCTCCGTATTTTGATAATGAAAACAATGAGTTATTTCATGAATTTACGGACAAATACTCAGCTTGTGTAAACTCATTTGATGATGAGAAATTTTCCATAGTAATGGCTCATTATAAAAAAATCATAGACACCTTTAACTCGTCTTTTAGAACTGAAGAGCTAATAAGCTCTTTTGAAGATCTAGCTAGATATAAAATATCAATATCTGTTCCTTATGTAATTATGACGAATGAAATATATGGTCTAAAAAATATACTTATATCCAAAATAGTGGGTACAAGTGCGGATACAAAAATCCTAGACTTATTCACAATATTCATACTTATCAATAACAGAGTTGCAAAAATATACCTTCATAGCTATATAGACAAATTAATATCTTTAAATAATGTACGAATCAGTTCACTCTCTGACCTAGTAGAAAAAAATATGATATCTCACTATGAGTCACATCTTATTTGGCTTACAAGACTGGCACAGCTTATTAAAGATGAGCAACAAGAAAACTTCGTAGAGCTTAATGACACTATGTGTGAATTTGGTTTATGGCTTCATGGAGATGCCAAAGCCATCATACAAAACAACTCTAAATATAAAGCCATAGATAATCTTCACAAAAGTTTACATCTATTTGCTAAAAAGATATTCAATCAAATTAGTAAAAAAGAGTATCATATACTTATAACTTATCTAGAAAAATGTGAGCTAATCTCCTTAAGTATAGGTACAGAACTGGCACTGATTGACAATATCTTGATGAATAAAAGAGTCACAAAGGACTCTTTAACAGGTGCACTTAACCGTGAGGCTCTTAGAGGAGTATTTGAGAGTCAATACGAACTCTCATTAGCTACAAACAGTTCATTTGTGTTAGCTATGTGTGATTTAGATTTTTTTAAAAAAATAAACGACAATTATGGACATGTAGCAGGGGACCAGCTTTTAAAGCCTTTTGTTAAAGCGGTGCAAGAAAATATTCGTGCTTCAGATGTTATAGTACGCTATGGCGGTGAAGAGTTTGTAATAATGCTCCCGGCAATCAACAAGGAGAAGGCTAAAGAGGTTTTAGAAAAGATTCGCCAATGCTTTCAAGATACTTATATATTCTTTAATGAAGAGAAAGTAAACACAACTGTTAGTATTGGCATGATAAAGATAAAACCAAAAAATATATACAAAAAAGACCTTGTCGATGAGTATATAATGATAGCGGATAGAGAGCTGTATATAGCTAAAAACAGGGGTAGGAACAGAGTAGAGGCTTGTTAAAGCAAACCTCTATAATCATACTTACTTAAATTTATATAATACTTTTTGCCAACAATTATTATACGATTATCCCTCTGAGCCTCTTTTTTAAACTTCACTTTTATCTTTTTTGCTTTTTTCTCTGAAACATTATTCTTTTTTAGATATTTTTTTAGAGACATAACACCTTTTGCACTATCATTGTCATCTTCTATTTCAGCATCTAAAGGCTCTTCTTCAACCTCAGGTGTTTCTGATGGAGCATTCAACATAAACTGTGAAGAGAGTGTACTGAGTATATTTTTGAGCTGTTCATCTTTCTCTTTATAAATCTGCTCTATCTTGATGCGCTCCTCTATAAGCATCTGCTCTTTTTGATCTCTCAAACTTCTTGTTTCACCCTCAAGAGTATCAACTCTCTCTTGAAGCTTTGCATTTTGTTCTTCTAAAAGTTTATAGTACCTGCTGTCACTAGCGTTTGTTTTAGTAGTGTTAGCTCTTGTTTGTCTCGTTGGTTTTGCCGTCTTTGGCACCTCAACCAGTTTCACCCCATCTCCCACTACTGACTCTAAGGAACCGCGTCTAATACGGTTATGAATTGCCTCACGTGAGACTCCAAAATACTCTGCTGCCTCTGCTATACTCATTTTAGACATTTTGTACCCCTTATCTCATATTTTCAAACACTAAAGGAGCTTCCCACTCACCCTCACGTATAGCTTTCATAACCTTTTGCAGATCATCAAGCTTTGCACCCTTAACACGGATATAATCACCCTCTATCTGGGCATTTACTTTGAGTTTCATCTTCTTGATATCAGCGGTGATTTTCTTAGCTTCTTTAGACTCAATATAATCAACAACTTTAAAAGTAGCCTTTCTATTTCCGCCGCTAGAGTCTTCTACTTTGAGCTCATCAAGAACTTTTGATGAGAGACCCTGTTTTAAAAACTTAGCAATGACAATATCTTTTAGGGCATCTAGCTTATTATCAGATGAAGCAACTAGAACTAAAGTTTTTGCTTTCTCATTATGGGTAACTTCGTAAGTTGTCCCTTTAAAATCATAACGATTATCAACTTCTCTACTAACTAGATTAATAGCATTTTTAAAATTTTGTGCATCTATTTTAGCACTGATATCAAACGAGTGTTCTTTAGCCATATCTTATATTCCTTAATTTTATTTCATAAAATGAAGGGAACCGTTATATCTATTTATTACGGTATCGGAAGTAATTCCGATACCTACGCTAACACTTGGTTTTTACCACAAGGGCATAAAAAACTCAGCGTAAGGCTCAAAGAACTAGTTCTTTTTCATCTTATAACGTTTTGAGTTATTATAACATAACTAACACTAAAGGTTTTAAAAACTTGGACTTCCATCAAAGCCGAATCCGCCACCGAAACTATTTGCAAAATTTGGGTCGCTGTAACCGGCCATTGCAGACTTTGAACGAAGCTTTTCTATGTCGGACTTACTTGAAATATTTTGAGGACAGACTATACTGCACTCATTACATAGTGTACAGTCCCAAATACCATTAGTCTGAATAGTATCTATTTTACTCTTCTCATCTTCCTCACGTCTGTCACTAGCGTATCTCCAAACTCTCGTTAAGGCAAACGGTCCCAGGAACTCTTCATTGACAGCATAAACCGGACAAGCACTATAACATGAGCCACAAAGTATACAGTCACTCTGGATCTCGTTCATCTTCTCATCATCTTGAGTTACCTCTATGTCCTCACGTATAGTTTTTTGCCAGGCTTTTGCTTTTGCATTAAACGCATATGAGCTATCCATATCAACGACTAAATCACGGATAACAGGCACATTTCTTAAGGGCTCTACAATATCTCCATCTTGAACCTTATAACTGCAAGCCAGAGCCTCTCTCTCATTTACACGCATTGAACAGCTTCCACAGACACTGCTTCTACATCCACTTGAAAATGTTAGTGTACTGTCCTGTGTTGTCTTTATCTCTTTTAAAAGTTCAAGTAGAGTTGTCTCTTCTGTCTTGACTTCATACTCTATGAACTCCTCCTCTCTTTTTACGGTGATTTTCATGATAAATCCTCCATATAGTGCGCACCACAACTCTCATCTCTTTTGAGTGCAGAGACTACAACATTTTCACAAATTTCCAACATATTTTGAAACTCTAAAAACTCAATAAAGTTAGTGTTATAAACTTTTGATCTATCACTTACACCCATAAGAGAAAGTTTTGATTTTATATCTTTAATCTCATCCAGGGCAGCTTGCAGTTCATCTTTTTTTCGAACTATTCCCACATTTTTATAAAACAGCTCTCCGATATGTTCTCTAATCTCATAAAAATCTATCTCGCCTTGAACAGGCTTGCTTAGTTCATAGTCAGCATTGGCCTGAGGTTGTACTTTATGCTTTAAAGAAAAACTAGCTGCACCCTCTCCGGCCTGCTTTCCAAAAACAACAATCTCTAAAAGAGAGTTTCCGCCTAAACGATTTGCTCCGTGAACTCTATGGTTTGCACACTCTCCGACAGCAAAAAGACCTTCAATGCTTGTTTGAGAGCTATCATCAACCTCAACTCCACCCATAGTATAATGAGCAACTGGTCGTATAGGAATCAAATCATGAACCGGGTCTATATTTTCATATAACTTTGCTAACTTTCTCTCTTGAGGAAGACCCTCTTCTATAAACTCTTCTCCAAGGTGACGAATATCCAGAAATATCTCTTCGCCCTTAAGAATCTCTTCATTAATAGCACGGCTAACCTCATCACGCGGAGCCAACTCATTAGTAAACCTCTCACCTTTTGAGTTAAGCAGGTATCCGCCCTCACCTCTTGCACTCTCGCTTATAAGTATGCTGGAGTTTTTAAGAGCCGTTGGATGAAACTGAACAAACTCCATGTCAATAAGTGAAGCACCAGCCCTCGCGGCTACTGCTATTCCATCACCGGTTGAAGCACTGGAGTTCGTTGAGTTTTTATCATAGATACGACTATACCCACCCGTTGCCAACACAATAGCACCACTCTCATAATTTTCAATCTCACCACTTCTAATATCTAAAACCTTGGCACCGCAAACTATCTCGTTTTCATCTTTTAAAAGCTCTAAAAGATACTTTTCACTTAGTATCTCTATCTCTTGGGCCATGCATCTGTCATAAAGTGTATGAAGAATCTTCAGCCCTGTATAATCTTGTGCATAACAGGCACGGGGAGCTGATGCACCGCCCAGTGTTCTTTGAGCAATTTTTGCATCTTCTGTACGTGAGAAACAGACACCTATGC
>JBDLHW010000136.1:0-5465 GCA_039715155.1 Campylobacterota bacterium
AAACTCTTGGTACATCTCATCATATAGATGGCATCTATTATGCTTCAGCTACTTATGAAGGGTTTGAAGACCTTTCACTAAGTCTCTGGTATTATAACTACAATGATATAGCCAATGTCATTTATGCAGAAGCAGGATATAGCTACGCTTTTAACAAAGAGACAACTTTAACACTTGGTCTACAGTATGACAGCAGTAAAGAGACAGGAGCGGCTCTCTTGGGTAAACAGGATGCCAATACTTATGGTGTAAGTATGGAGCTTGCAGCCGAATCATTAGGTCTGCATATCCTTGCAGCATATAATGAAGATAACGGTGATACCGGTGCTATGGGATTGAGTCTCGGCGGGGGTACCTTCTTTACTTCTATGGAAGATCAGACACTTGATGCCATTGGTTCTGCGGGATCTGCATGGATCATTGGTGCTGGATACCACTTTAAAACTATAGGTATTGATGGGTTAAATGCAGGTGTTGCATACGGAAATTTCAAGGCAGATGATGCTTTGCTATATGAATCAAATGAGATAGATGCTGTTTTGGAGTATAGCCTTAATGACAAGTTCTCTCTTACAGCAGCCTTTGCATCTGTAGACTTTAAAGTAAACGGTATGGAAGATTATGAGCAATTTAGAATGGTAGCAAATTATAATTTTTAGAAATCATATTTTTCTAAGCTCACTATTTTTAAGACTATTTAATGTAAACTACCCATAATTAAAATAAAAGGAGTGTGATCATGCAGATAAAAATCATATTTTTCGTACTTTTCATGCTCTCTTTTACTGTGATGCATGATACTATGATGAATATAGTACAGCCCAATGAGAAGAGTAGTATTTCAAATTATGTGAAAGCGAATGTAACCTCACAAGAGTCTAATGATATACAGGAAGTACACAGTATGTTCCATTTTGTAGGATATATTATACCTTATAAAAACAGTTTTGCACTACTTCAAAAAGAGAAAATACTCTCTTATGCTCTACTCCAGCATACACCACCTCACAAAGAAACTTCCTATAAACCACCAATAGTATAAAATTTTTTCTATATAATAGATAAATAAAACCATTATTTTTGAATTAAATCATGAAATTCTAAAATAGAAATACACATACTCGGTGGTTCTGCCATCTATCAAGTTTGATATAAATAACACACTTACATAGTAAAACATTTATGAACATAAAGGGAAAAAACATCATGAAACAACTTGTTTTATTTATTTTTTTGATGCAGCTGGGATATGCATCGACATATACACTCAATAAAATTTTAAGATCTGCTGCCCAGAACAGTACATTATCTAAAGCGTTACAACAAGAAAGTCTGGCTCTGGAAGCCAAAAACAGAGCAAATACAGCTTCTGATCCCATGGAACTCTTTGGAGAAGGCGGTAAAGCCTACCCGGATGTTGGTGAAAACGGTAATGAATATGCTATAGGCATTTCAAAAAAAATAGTTTTTGGAAATATTCAGGAACAGGAACAAAGGGTCACTCGTCTTTCTAATGAGGCGACGCTTTTAGAAGCACAGAGAAGTATCTTAGATTTTAAAAACGAACTGAAAAACATTTATCATCAGCACTGTCTGGACAAGCAAAACTATAGAAGTTTCAGGCAGAGTTACCGGGAGTTTGAAAAACTTTACAAAAAGAAACAAAAAGCCTATAAGTATCAGGAGATCTCAAAAACAGAATTGATGCAGCTTGAGATAGAAAAAAGCACTCTTAATGCCAAACTTCAAGAGATAAAAATGCAGCAAGAGATATCAAAACAAAACCTGTTTATGATGAGTAAAATACATTATACGAAATCTACAGAACTATCTTGTAAAGATATGTATCCTATACGAGGTCATATTAATCTAGGTGATACATTTCAACTCTCAAAAGAGGCACATCAAAAACGTATACAAAGTACGCATGAAGAATTAAACAGATACTCCAGCACTATAGACTCTCTTAGTATTTCAGGACAATACAGCCAAGAACTGGATATGGAAAAGTATAGCGTGGGTCTCTCTATTCCTCTCAATTTTACCTCAGAAAGATCAGAACAGAAACGTGCTGCAGCGATGTATCAAAACTCTGCTATTTCATTTAAATATGAACAAAAAATGAGAGAAAAGAACACTCTGCTTGCTCAACTGCAATCATATTTGAAAAGCAATGCATTGATGGTTAACAGACTGAAATCCAATTATAAAAATTACCAGAATAACCTTTTACCTATGATTAAAAAAAGCTATGATCTTGGTGAAACTTCAGTCATTGAATACCTACTGAACAGACAAAGGTCATATCAACTCAGACAAGAGATATACAGTACTAAAAAAGCGTACTACAATACACTTTTCAGACTCTATAGCATCAGTGAAAAGAAGGATAACTAATGAAAAAACAACTATTAATATTGGCACTATTAACATCTATGAACCATGCACAAGATATACAGATGTCCAAAGAACAGGAAAAAAACTGGCAGATCAAAGTTGAAGTACCACAAAGCTCTAAAAGACTTCCTTTAGGTGAGTTCATTTTTGAAGTAGTCACACCTCCTTCACTTTTACATATTATTTCACTGCCTTTTGAAGCTAATGTAAA
The DNA here is from genome assembly GCA_039715155.1 of Campylobacterota bacterium. Taxonomy (GTDB): domain Bacteria; phylum Campylobacterota; class Campylobacteria; order Campylobacterales; family Sulfurimonadaceae; genus Sulfurimonas. The sequence continues at coordinate 2,609 of JBDLHW010000136.1, forward strand.
AAAATTGAATGTGGCAAAGCATGAGAGAGTCACTAAAGGCTCTATACTTGCTGAAGTAACAGGTACCCAGTGGATAGCCATACAACAAAAAGCCATAGCTGATGCCATAGAGTTTCGGCATCATAAAAATCTAACACAGCGTAAGAATATGCTTTGTGAAGAGGAGATAATCCCTCAAAAAGAGTGTGTTGCTGCCAATGCAGAACTTGAAACAGATAAGATCAAAGTGGCTGCATCCAAAGCACTGCTCAAGAGTTATGGAGCAAGTGATGAGATGATCATAACACTTTTCAAAGAGCTGACACTTTCCCAGACAATGAAAATAAAAAGCTCTGTAGATGGTCATGTAGTAGAGCTTCATGCAACACCGGGAAAAAGTACAAGTCCCAGTGATGCACTTTTTATTATTCAGCAGGAAGGTCCACTTTGGGTTGAGAGCAGTATAGAAGCACGGATCACCAAAAACCTTCATGAAGGACAGAAAGTACGAATTATACGTGCAGATAAAACTTTTGATACGACTATCATGCAGCTCTCTTCTGTGATCAATCCTGAGAACCAGACCAGACAAATACGTCTGTTGGCACCAACAGATATAAACATAGTCTCAGGACTTCGAGCTTCTGCACAACTAACCATTTTTAAAAATAATTATAGAGTCAAAAAAACTTCCGTTATCAAACAGGGAGAGACACAAATTGTATTTATAAAAACAAAAGAGGGATTTACCGCTGTACCTGTTACTATACTTGCTGAAGATGACAACTACTACTATCTTGAAGTATCAGATAGATTGAAAAATAAGATAGCTGTAAATTCATTGGCTATTTTGAAAAATATGCTAGGCGATGATAATGAATAAGATCATAGGTTTTGCACTTGCTCAGAGGCTGTTCTTTTCCCTGTTGGCATTGGTTATTTTAGGGTTTGGGATAAAATCCTATAATGAGCTGCCTGTTGATGCCTTCCCGGACATCTCCCCTACTCAGGTAAAGATCATTATAAAATCAAGTGGTATGACCCCTGCTGAGATAGAGTCACGCATAGTTGTACCCATAGAGATGAAGATGGTAGGTATCCCCCATGAGACTATGATGCGTTCTACTTCCAAATATGGTTTGTGCGATATTACCATAGATTTTGAAGATGGTACAGATATTTACTGGGCAAGACAACAAGTAGGTGAGAGACTAGCCGATATTAGAGGTGAGCTTCCTGCAAATATGGAAGGTGGGTTAGCACCTATCTCTACACCACTTAGTGATATTTTAATGTTCACCATAGAGTCTGACGGACTCTCCCTTCAGGAGAAACGAAGTCTTTTAGATTGGATCATTACTCCTAGAATACGTTCTGTAAGCGGTGTAGCGGAGGTCAATGCTCTTGGTGGAAAAGTAAAGACATATGAAGTGGTACCTAACTTAAATAAAATGAGAACTATGGGTATTAGACTTGAGCAGATATTCCAGACACTTGAAAAAAATAATCAGAATGATGGTTCAGGACGTGTTTCGCAAGGTGTAGAAAGTATCCTTGTACGAAGCATAGGTCAGTTGAAAACTCTATCTGATATAAAGACTTTACCAGTAGGCAAGAGTGCAGATAAAGTTGTTACCATTGCTGATGTAGCAACTGTCAAGTTCGGTTATCTTACCCGTGCAGGGTTTGTAAGTAAGAATGGAGAAGGCGAAGCAGTACAGGGGCTGGTACTTGGACTCAAAGGCACAAATACGGGAAAAGTGTTGGAAAAAGTCAAAGATGAGCTTAAAAAACTCGAATCTATGCTGCCGGGTGATACTAAAATAGATATCTTTTATGATCGTTCCGATCTTGTAAATCTGGCAACTGATACGGTTAAAGATGCACTTTATGAAGCTATAGTCCTTATTATGGTTATTTTACTTGTGATGCTCGGAAACCTTGCATCCGCACTCAGTGTTGCACTCATTCTTCCTTTTGCACTGCTTATGAGTTTTATAGCCATGCAGTATTTTGGACTGACCGCGAACCTTATGAGTCTTGGAGGGCTTGCCATTGCTATTGGGATACTGGTGGATTCTGCCGTGGTTGTAGTAGAACATATAACAGCAGAACTTGGAAATCCTAAACATCAACGTCAAAGCAAACTGCAAATTATCTATACTGCAACTATAGAGATGGCTCCATCTATCATCACGGGTGTACTTATTATTATCATTGTTTTTATGCCTCTTTTGACACTGGAAGGGCTTGAAGGTAAATTGTTCAGACCTGTGGCACTCAGTATTATTTTTGCGCTCTTCTCTTCACTCATCTTGGCATTAACGCTCATACCGGTATTGAGTTCATTCATTTTAAGTAAAAAAGCAGATAAAGAATCAACGCTTATCAAATTACTCACTAAAGCATACAGACCTATTCTTACTTTTTCTCTTAACCACATCAAGGGTACTGTTTTAGCTGTTCTATTACTTTTTGGTGCATCACTTTATATGGCTGCTAAAACAGGAAAATCCTTTATGCCTACAATGGATGAGGGAAGCATAATCATTGGTGTTGAAATGTTGCCTTCCATCTCACTTAAAGAGAGTTTGACACTCAATTTAAAACTTCAGAAAAAGCTTCTTTCATCTGTACCTGAGATCAAAGATATTATTGCAAGAACAGGAAGTGATGAGCTGGGTCTTGACCCAATGAGCCTTAATGATACTGATACCTTTTTGGTACTCAAAGAGAAAAAAGAGTGGAGAGAGCCATCCAAAGAGTTTGTCGTTGAAGAAATCAGGAAAGTGCTTGATGAGTTCGTAGGTATAGAGTATGGATTTACACAACCCATTGAAATGAGAGTATCAGAGATGCTTACAGGTGTCAGAGGGGA
>JBDLHW010000137.1:0-5431 GCA_039715155.1 Campylobacterota bacterium
GTGACTTTTGTTGACAACCTAAGCTCTTTGGATACAACTGGAGTTGATGACAACTTTGCAATGGGTGACATGGCTACGTCTCTTAGAGAAGACAAGCCTTCATGTGATACAAACATAAATGACGATATCATAACAAACGCTCCACAAAGTGCTGATCACTTCTTTGTAGTTCCAAAAATAATAGAGTAGTACAGTGATAAAAGTTTATGGAATTAAAAACTGTGATAGTGTAAAAAAAGCACTCTCATTTTTAAAAAAACATGACTTAGAGTATGAACTGCACGATTTTAAATCAGATCCTGTCTCATGTGAGAGAGTCTCTTCTTGGTTGAAAGAAGTTGATATGAAAACTCTTTTTAACGCAAGAAGTACGACATATAGAAACTTAAAACTTAAAGAGATGAATCTCGATGAAGCTGCACAAAAAGAGTGGCTTTGTAAGGAGAACCTGCTTATAAAACGCCCTGTTATAGAGTTTAACGGCAAGGTTATTGTAGGTTTTAAAGAAGAAAATTACAAAGGAGTTTTTCTATGAGTGAACAGACAGCCGCACCAGACCAGCCAGGTGCTTCAAAAAAAGCGATAGACATTAAAAAGTTACTAAAAAGTGTTATGGCATTTAAATCTTCTGACCTGCACCTTGTTGTTGGTAGTGAACCGCAGATTAGAATAGATAAGGAGCTAAAACCTCTTAACCTTCCTAAACTTGATGCAAAAGAGATTGAAGAGATGGCATACTCTCTCATCGAAGATAAACTAAAGAAAGAATTTGAAGAGCATAATGAGCTAGACTTCTCTTTTGAGTTAAAAGGTATTGGGCGTTTTCGTGCCAACTATTACAGAACAATCGGTGGTATCGGTTGTGCCTTTCGTATGATTCCAATCGACATTCCTACTCTTGATGAGTACGGAAATCCTCCTATCTTTAAAGAGCTTATCAAAAGAGAAAAAGGGCTTATCCTTGTAACAGGTCCAACTGGTAGTGGTAAGTCAACAACTCTGGCTTCTATGCTTCATGAGTTAAATTTAACTGAGCACCGTCACATCATTACTGTTGAAGATCCGGTTGAGTTTGTTCACACAAATAATAAGTGCCTCTTTTCACAACGTGATGTTGGAACAAATACCGCCTCTTTCGCATCAGCACTGAAATTTGCACTGAGACAGGATCCGGATGTTATCCTGATCGGGGAGATGAGGGATGCTGAAACTATCGGTGCCGCTCTAACTGCTGCAGAGACTGGTCACTTGGTTTTTGGAACTCTGCATACCAACTCTGCACCTGGTACTATTAACCGTATTATCGATGTTTTCGATGGTGAAGAGCAAGCCCAGGTTAGAGCCCAACTTGCAACTTCACTGATCGCTGTTGTTTCTCAAACTCTTATTCCACAGATTGGTGGCGGTAAGGTTGCAACACAAGAGATTCTTATCACTAATCCGGCTGTTCAGAATCAGATTCGTGAAGATAAAGTACACCAGATTTACTCTCAAATGCAGCTAAATCAGCAAGAGACGCACATGACTACTCAAACACAACAACTTGTTGATTTACTTCAAAAAAGAGCTATTACAAAAGATCACGCTATTAAAAACTCTAATAGACCAGAAGAACTTGTTAAAATGATAGATGGGCTTTAAGCCTCTCTATATAACTCCTCTCTAAACAACAAAACTCCACAAAAGAATATAAAACTTTTCTTAACGTAAAAAATTAACATTAATGTAACACTTTTTTCTTATACTCCATATTAGAATTTAATAATAAGGGAACCATAATGAAAACAAAAATCTATCTATCGGCCATCTGTGCACTAGCAATGAATGTAGCCGCATCAGATTTAGGAACGATACAGGTTGAGTCGTCTACTATTGATGATAAGTTTGCTAATAAGCTAACTGAAGTATCTAGTACGTCAACTCTAAGTGGAGATGAAGTTGAAGAGTTTCACGCAGAGAATATTGCTGATGTTTTAAATACACTCCCTGGTGTAACGGTAAGAAAAAATGAGGGTGATTCAAACAAGATACATATCAGGGGTGTTGCAACTGAGATGTATATGGGTGAAAGACCTGGTGTTGCTATTGTTATCGATGGTGTTCCTGTTCAAGAGAGAGCCGGTGCGGTAAATATTGATGTTGACAACATTGAGTCTATCAAAGTTTTAAAGGGTGGTGCTTCATATCTCTATGGTAATGATGCTATAGCAGGTGCTGTTATCATTACTACCAAAAGACCTAAAGGTAAAAGTGAAGGTTTAGTTGGAACAGAACAAGGTAGCTATGGGTATGAGAAATACTTAGCGTCGTACACTGCAGGGACGGAGAATTTTGCAGCTAATGTCCAAGCTAGCTATAAAGCGAGTGATGGTTACTGGGAAGATTCTGATTACTACACTAAGTCAGTTAATGGTAAATTTCAGTACTATATAGACGATAGCAGTGATATTACATTTGGTGCTGATAAGACTTTAAGATATGAGAATGACACTGGTTCTATTACTCATACAACTTTTGATGGAACGGACTATACTAACAATGTTGAAACAAACCCTACAAGTGAAGGTGAGGTTGGTTACTCAACTGATTATGACATTGACTTAACAAAACTTTTTTTAACTTACTCAAAAGACTTCGATAATAGTTCAAACTTAATGGCTCAAATCTATCAATATGATGATACTACTGAAAACAAATCTAGTGCATATGATAGTGATAGAGATGGTGTAAGAGATGACCACTTATATGATGCTTATGCAAACACAGTTCAAAGAGGTTTAAAATCAGAATATAGACTAGATGGAACTAAAATAGCTTCTATGTTAGGTCTTGATTTAGCTAGAAATGAAGAAGATAGGAACACTAAATATAGAGTTGACTATACAGATCGTAGTGATGTAAACCACACAATAGGTGAAGTTACGAGTAATACAGAAGGAAAAGAAGCTATTAATGCAATTTACGGTGAACTTAAATATGCTGTAACAAACGATTTCACAACTACACTAAATGCCAGATATGATAATATAAATTATGACTATACAAATAATTTAACTTCAACTAACTGGGATACAGATTATAATGAAGCTTCATATAGAGTAGGTACAACATATAATCTCGCAGGCAAACAAATAATTTTTGCGAGTATCTCAACAGGTTTTAGAGTACCAACACTTTCACAGATTTATGCTGGGGACATGTCAACGTCAACTTATTCTGGAACTTATTACAATAATACAGATATTGATACAGAAAAAACATACAATTATGAAATAGGACTTAGATATCAAGACAATTTATTATCGTATGAGTTTTCTGTCTTTCAACTTGATAGAAAAGGTGTTATAGGTAAAAGTAGTGGTAACTATGCATCTACAAGTGGTGTAGATGTATATTATGACAATATGGCCGATGTTCAAAACACAGGACTAGAACTTGGTATTAGTAGTAACAAACAAAAAGATGTCTCATTTGTATTTAACTATACATACTTAGATTCAAGATATACTAAATATGATGAGTATAATAAAATTTTATTTGATAAAGATTTAGGTTCTAGAGGTGAAGATTATGTAGAAGGTGTTTATGACTTATCAGGTAATAAAGTTCCAAGAACTTCAGACCACACAATCTACCTCGAAGGTAATTACAGACCAATAAAAAGTGTACTCGTAACAGCTGATGTGAGCTATAGATCTTCCCAGTATGCAGATGAGATGAATGAAGTTAAAGTTGATGGCTACGCAATTGTTAACTTAAGAGCAAAATATAATGTAACACTTGCTAATTTTGATATAGAGATGTTCGGTAAAATTGAAAATATTTTTGATGAGCAGTACTACATGATGCCTCGTGTTACTGGTGATAGAAATGATGACAACTTGTATGATTTAAGAGATATGGGTTTAACAGTTAATCCAGGTAGAACATTCTTAGCTGGACTCTCTGCAAAATTCTAAAAATAAAGTTGGTTAAAAGATGAATATAGAACTAATAAAAGATGGTGTTGACTACGGTATTATTGGGCTTCTTGGGCTTATGAGCTTTATGGCTTTTTGGTTTTGGATTGAGAGGCTTCTGTTTTACAAGGGAGTAGATGTAAAAACTTACGAGACAAAAGAAGAGCTGGAGATTGCTCTTACAAATAACATCAATATCATCTCAACCTTTGGTTCTAATGCTCCATATATAGGACTTCTTGGAACTGTATTTGGGATTATTATCACTTTTTACACTATGGGGCAGTCTTCAGATCTTGATGCTAAGTTGATTATGACATCTTTGGCTCTTGCTCTAAAGGCTACTGCTATGGGTCTTATAGTGGCTATTCCGTCTATTATTTTCTATAATCACCTAGCTAGAAAGATAGAAGTTCTTTTAGCTAGATGGGATATAGCACAAAAGGTCAACTCTTGAAAATTAAAAAGTTTGACACTATAAATGTTGTTCCTTTTATAGATATTATGCTTGTTCTTTTAGTTATTGTCCTAATCACTGCAACTTTTGTAGCTAAGGGGATTATTCCTGTTGACCTCCCAAGTTCAGAGAGTGCAGCAAAACAAAAAAATCAAAAAAACCTCACTATAACCATAAAAGCAAATGGAGAAATCCTATTTGATAAAGAGACTGTTTTAGAAAAAGATTTAGCAGCAGCACTCTCAAAGTATAAAGCCAATATGCCTGTACATATCAACTGCGATAAAGAGGCGAAGTTTGATGTTTTTGTTACACTCTTAGATATTTTAAAAGAGAAAGATTTCAATAACCTTGGAATCATCACAAAAAAAGATTCATAGAAGAGCTGACTATGGAATTCACAGTTTTCACCTCGATCTTTATAATCGGGCTGTGTTTTATTTCAAAATGGTATCTTGATACTTTAAAAAAGGGAAATAATGGTAAATTTTATAAAGCGTGACAATAACGATATTTATTCTAAACCGATAATGGGGTTTTTGTTTAAAAATCAGATATTTCTGACTACTCTAAAAGTAGTGACTTTAGCTCTGTTTTTTTATGCCCTATACTTTGGTTTTGCACATACAGGTAAAGATAACACCTTTACTTATGCCGTATTTTGGGGGATTTTCTGGTCTCTTTTTATAGTAGTCACTCTTCCAACATTTGGGCGAATATTTTGTGGGATATGTCCTCACGGATTTATGGGAAAATACATCACAAAATTTGGACTCAAAAAGAAGATGCCAAAGTGGATGCAAAACAGATATATAGGTCTCTTTTTACTTGTAATTGGCTGGTGGGGAGTCTACTATATGTTCCCGGGTGTCTATAGAACACCATTTGGTACAGCAATGCTGTTTACTGTCATGACCCTTATCTCATTTGTAGTATATTTTATCTACAGAGAGATGAGCTACTGTAAGTATATCTGCCCTATCGGTGTTTTAACACGTGCTTACTCCAAACTATC
>JBDLHW010000138.1:0-5347 GCA_039715155.1 Campylobacterota bacterium
GTGAGAGTAGACTAAAATCATTTTAGGTAAAATCAGGTCTAAGTCAGGAGTATTTAACTCATCAACAAGATTATCCATAGTGCCATGAAGTTTTGGCTCAAAGACTTTTACCATATCATAACCGATATAGCCTATAAAACCATCAACATAACCGACCTTCAACTCTCTCGTGGCTTTCTTAAAAGGTGTAGTGTCTATACCTTTATAGTAGTTTTTTAAAAATGTAAACGGATTCTCTTCTTTTGTGTGTTTAGTACCATCTGCATCTGTATATATAGTTTTATCATCTATATATTGAAGTCTTTCACGTGCCCCTATAGCTATAAAACTATAGTTACCTTCAGATTGACCGGCACTCTCAAAAAGGTAAGTGATCTCACCTTTAAAAAGAGTTTTTAGTTTTGAGTAAACAGCAATGGGTGCAAGCTGGTCTAGTGTAAATTGTTTAGAGTATATCAATGTAAACCTTACGTGTTTATAATTTAACTAAGAAAGCACCTGGCTCAACTTTAGCACGAAGAACACGTCTTGCATCTTTTGCCGCTTTAGATGTACTAAATGGTCCAACTAGGACTTTGTTAAAAGTTTTTGAGTTTTTAGTAATTTTATGGAACTTATAATCAAAACCTAAGTTAGTGATAGATTTTAAGAATTTTTTATTTGGTTCATATTTTGAAAAAGAGCCAACTTGGATATAGTATTTAACTCCTGATGTAGTTTTTACAGCAGGTGCAGTTACTTTTTTAGCTACCGGTTTTTTAGGAGTCACTTTTTTTATAGGTTTAGGAGCTGCGACAACAACTTCTTCTTCCTCTTGCATACTCTCCTCTTTTAATTTCTGAGCGATTTCGTCAAGATTTGCATCAGAGCTACTCTCTTCTTCAATAACTTCAACCTCTTCAAAAAGAGGTTCATCAACCTCTTCTTTAATAATTTGAGCTTTTGGTTCCGGCGGTAGAGCAGCCTGAGGTAGATTGTCAGTACCATTTGAGCTGAGTGAATTCATAAGCATAACTACTATTATTAAAATAACACCAAGCGTTGCCACAGCAAGGATTATTTTCTTGTTAGAGCTGGCTGCGCCACCCTTATTTAATATAATATCGTTAAGTTCATTTTTATCATTCATAATCGCTCCTACTATAAAATCTCGCAGAATCTGAACAAGTCCAGTTTCTACTCAGTCACTAAAGCCTCGCCGCTTGGCGAGAAGATTAGTTATTTCTGTTATCATACCTAAAAAAAGGTAAAAAGTTACAGGTGTTTAGACCAAGAAGCACCACGCTCTTTTGCGTAGACTTCATACGGTAGTGTTAAAATGTTATATTCGTCCGGCATATCTGCGTTTGGAAACATTCTCCACTGTTTTGGCTGTTTAGCAGCCAGTTTCATACTTATCATCTTACCTAGCTGTATAGCCTCTTGAAGAGTTGTATGCCCTTTATGTATATAGACATGCAGATGACCCTCTGTTTTAGTCTTATACGCTGTAAAATTTATGTATCCCTCTTCACGAAGCAATAGTTGTGCCTTATGATAAAAACGCTCAGGGTCCCTACCGTTATAGTCTATTACAATATTTTCAACTTTACCGCGAGAGTTTACAATAGAGTGAGCAACAGTTATCTCACCTTTGATATGTTTATTTATGACTGCCTGAGTTAATGGGGCATCTATTTTTTCAAACTTATTATAAAAAGTGCGACCTTTGAAGACAAGTTTATTTACTACTGTCTCTTTTTTTTCCCAGTAGTGGTCACTAACCATTTTTATAAGTTTAAGATCCATTGCAGTCATTTTTTACCTTAGTAAGTTGCTTGGTTATATATTACAAAGTTTTGAGCTAAAGCTTTCAGTTCTTCTTTTACACTTGCTTGTAGTTCAGTGTTATTAATATCATCTAAAACATCAGCCATTTTGTTAGCGATAAGTTCAAACTCTTTCTCTTTCATACCGCGAGAAGTAAGAGCAGGAGAACCAACACGGATACCAGAAGTTACAAATGGGCTTCTAGTCTCACCTGGAACAGTATTTTTGTTGATAGTGATACCTGCGTTTCCTAGAGCAGCATCAGCATCTTTCCCAGAAATCTCACGACCTACAAAAGATACAAGGATTAAGTGGTTGTCAGTTCCGCCAGATACTACATCATACCCACGTTTAACCATTACTTCACCAAGTACTTTAGCATTTGCTTTTACCTGTTTAGCATACTCTTTCCACTCAGGTGAAAGGTTGTATTTGAAACCAACAGCTTTTGCAGCGATAACGTGAACAAGTGGTCCACCCTGAAGTGCTGGAAAGATTGCTGAGTTCATTTTTTTAGCGATATCTTCATCATTTGTAAGAATAAGACCACCTCTTGGACCTGCAAGAGTCTTGTGTGTAGTTGTTGTTACAACATCAGCGTAAGGGAATGGACTAGGGTGCTCACCAGCCGCTACAAGACCAGCAATGTGCGCGATGTCAGCAAAAAGAATTGCTCCTACTTCATCAGCGATCTCACGGAATTTTTTAAAGTCAATCTCACGTGCATAAGCAGATGCACCACATACGATTATTTTAGGTTGAACAATTTTAGCAATATCCATAACTCTCTCATAGTTGATACGACCATCAAGTTCTACACCATAAGTGAATGAGTGGTAGTTTTTACCTGAAAAACTTGGCTTTGAACCGTGAGTCAGGTGACCACCATGGCTTAAGTCCATACCAAGAAGTTTATCACCGGCTTTAATTAGACCTGCATAAACAGCACCATTTGCTTGAGAACCTGAGTGAGGTTGTACATTTGCGTAGTTACATCCAAAAAGCTCACAAGCTCTATCGATTGCTAACTGCTCAACACCGTCAGCATATTCACAACCGCCATAGTAGCGCTTGCCAGGGTAACCCTCAGCATACTTGTTTGTAAATACTGAACCCATAGCTTCCATAACTGCCGGAAGTGTAAAGTTCTCAGATGCAATCATCTCTAAGTGGTCTGTTTGACGCTCTAACTCTTTTTCACATAAATCAAATATTTCGCTATCGTACTCTTTTAAAAAACTCATGGTTATCCTTCTTCTTCTGTATTTTGTTCTTCGTTATGTAGTGGTTTCATTGCTGGAAACAGTAAAACATCTCTAATGCTATGCTCATTAGTTAAAAGCATAACTAACCTATCTATTCCTATACCTTGACCAGCTGTTGGAGCCATTCCGTAGCTGAGTGCGTCGATAAAATCTTCATCCATCTCATGTGCTTCATCATCGCCGGCATCTTTAGCATCAACTTGCCCTTTAAATCTATCATACTGGTCAATTGGGTCATTTAGCTCACTAAATGCATTTGCTATCTCACGTCCTGCGATAAATAGCTCAAATCTCTCAGTAATAGCCGGATTCTCATCACTTCTTCTCGCAAGTGGAGAGATCTCAACCGGATACTCTGTAATGAAAGTAGGATCAATGAGTTTTTCTTCAACAAACTCATCAAAAAGTTCACCTTGAAGTTGACCTAGATTCATTCCCGGCTTTACTGTGATATTTTTTGATTTCAGATATTTTACTATTGCATCTTTATCATTAGTAACTTCTGCCGGAACCCCACCAATAGTTGTAAGAGACTCAATAAGTGGAACTTCTGTAAAGTTTTCAAAGTTAACTTCCATATCTGCATATGGTAAAACAGTCGGTAAGTTCAAGTGCTCAAAAAGATATTGGAAGTACTCTTTAGTAATCTCAATGAGATCTTTATAAGTCTTATATGCCCAGTAAAATTCGATTGATGTAAACTCAGGATTGTGAGTTGCATCCATACCTTCATTTCTAAAGTTACGGTTGATTTCAAATACAGCTTCAAATCCACCAACGATAAGACGCTTTAGGTAAAGCTCCGGTGCAATTCTTAAAAATCTGTCAATTCCAAGAGCATTATGGTGAGTAACAAAAGGTTTTGCATTTGCCCCTCCTGCAATCGGGTGCATCATTGGAGTTTCAACTTCCAAAAAGCCTTTATCTTCAAAGAAACGTCTTGTTAGAGATATAACACGTGAACGCGTTTGAAATGTTTTTCGAACTTCAGCATTCATAATCAGGTCAAGGTAGCGTTTTCTGTATCTAATCTCTTTATCTGTAACACCGTGAAACTTCTCAGGCAGTGGAGCTATCGCTTTAGTAAGTAGTTTTAGTTCAGTTGCATGCAGTGAAAGCTCACCCTTACCAGTTACAAAAGGATAACCTGCTACTTCTATAATATCACCAACTTCAATATTTTTCTTAAAGATATCGTTGTAAAAACCTTCAGGAAGATTATCTCTTGCTACATATATCTGTAACATTCCACTCTCATCTTCTATCTTTACGAAGCTAGCTTTACCCATAATACGTAAAAGCTTGATACGTCCGCTTACGATATAGTGACGATTTTCATCACGTTTATCTTCTTTCTCTTCAATATCTGAGTTAACATTCAGATATTTTTCAACAGTAGTGTTTCTTTTAGAATCATTAGAGTAGGGATTAAATCCTGCGTTTTTTAAAGTTGCCGCTTTTTCAATTCTTTGTTGTATGAATTTATTTTCAAAAGCCAATAGTTTTCCTTTTTATTGTTTAATCACATAATATGAGCAAAAGCCCATATTATTACGCTTGGACCGCTGTGGTCACTAAAGCTAGGTTCTTTAAGAACCAGATTACTTGATTTGACATAGTTTACAGATACCATATATCTGCATTGAGTGGTCACTCATCTTAAAGCCTAGCTTTTCTGTAATAAGGTGCTGTCTCGCCTCTATCTCTTCATCTACAAACTCTGTTATAGTTCCACACTCTGTACAGATGAGATGATCATGGTGCTCTTTTGCACCCAGTTCATACTTTTTACCTTGAGCGCCAAAAGAGAGAGATGTAACCATGTTTGACTCTTCTAGAAGTGCAAGAGTTCTGTAAACAGTTGCAATTCCTGTTTTTAAATCCGGTTGTTTTTTTTGTATAAGATGATGTAGTGCTTCGGGAGTCAAGTGCTCATCAGAGTTGTAAAGAGTCTCAAGTATCACTTCTCTTTGTATAGTAAATTTTAAAGAGTTTTTTTTGAGAAGCTGTTTGAAATCATTTAATAGGTCATCATACTCTATTGTTCTGTTCTCAAAGTTTGTCGATATGTCTCTCATACTAGTTTTTCTCCTTTAACTCTTCTTTTATCTCGTCTACCGTCTTAGTAGCACTTTTTGTGATAACTACTTCACCTTTTGACATGATAGCCTTAGTTCCTGCATCAATCGTAGCGTTTATATCATCACTAATCTCCACAGGGTCAAGTTTCATAATAACTGAACCTGTTGATACAAGAACAGGAAATAAAATAC
>JBDLHW010000139.1:0-5345 GCA_039715155.1 Campylobacterota bacterium
ACTTAGCAAAATTCCTCATAGCTGAAGGATATAAAAACGTCAAAGTATATGCTGCAGGTATGCCAAACTGGAAAAAAGCAGGGTTTGAAACAACCAAAAGAAAAGTTATAGCTCCACAAGAAAAAGCAGATAAAAAAATAGAGATAGTTCATGGTGTTGCCAAAGGTGTAGATGAAGGTTCAGTTGATGGCGAATGGTTTAAATCAAAACTCAATAAACTATCGAGTAATCTACAAATTGTAGATGTAAGACCTAAAGCAGACTTTAATACCGGGCATCTAAAAGGAGCCATTAACATTTATGCTGAAGAGATGAGTCCAAAAGAGTTTTACAAAGCTCTTCCAAAAAATAAAACTATAGTAATAAGTTGTGTAAGTGGTGGTAGAGCTCTTGAAGCATGGATGAAATTAAATGACGCTAATTTAGATGTATCTAAAATCTTCTATTTTGATGCTTATATTGACTGTACAAACAATCAGTGTAAAATTGAAGTAAATGAACCTCTAGACTAATTGTGTAAAGTAAAGGATATATTATAATGATACTAAACTTGAATCTCTTTGCTAATCAAATAACATACCTGCAGATACAGGGTGGGGGAAATTGTCTGGTGGAGTTAAAGCTATGTAGATTCTCCATGATAAAGATATTGGATATGCACCAAATAGCGGAAGTGGATACCTACTAGATATTAGTTACAATTCATCAGGTATTATCGTTGAAAATTTACAGGTATCAATTGCAATGTAGTTAATTATTTAAATACGTTATAGTTTAGAAAAAGCAATAATTGATAGTTTGTGGTACCAGCGGTCACACGTTCGAATCGTGTCGGGCGCACCATTGCGGAAGGTGTAGAAACAGAAGAGCAGAAAACGTTTTTAGTCGAAAATGGCTGTAAAAACATTCAGGGTTATTTTTATGCTAAACCTATGCCTGCTAATGAGTTAAAACAAATATTAATTAATAGTATTTCTAAAGGCCAATTTAATTTTTAGCACACACTCTGTTTCCTTGCATCAGGGGAAGAGATCTATTCTCAGCTAGAGATGGAGACATGAAAGAGCCCAAGGGAGGTGTTATAGCTGAAAAGCAAAATATTAAACTTCTTTAATAGCTTTTAATAATCCATCACGATACTTACTAGGCTCAAGCTCTTCAATCTTTACTTTGTAACTTTCTACAACCTCTTTGAATTCATTTTCATCACTAAGTTCTTGATTCTTTCGTCTCTGTTCAAAGTGGAAGCATAAGTCAGCTAGCCAGTCTGATATTTTGAGATAACCACGTTCAAACTCTTGCGGGTCTTTAGAGAAACGGTAATTAGCTGATAGTTGGTATAGGTCTGCGTTTAGTTTATTAAAATCCATAGCAGAAGAGTAACTAATTTTTTAACTATTATTCTATTATATGACAGCTTGCAAAATATATACGATATCCGAAAGCTATTGTTTCAAAAGAAGTAGTAGAACAGGAAAGGATTAAAAGCAGGGTAAATATAGATTCATTTAGCATAACAATATATTAAAACATATATGAAAAACTTTAATAATGGTCACCAATAGGTTGCCATTGCAATAATTAAATGTTAAATTATATCGTATTACAGAGTTTATTGAGATAGTGGTACCAGAGAGGGGATTTGAACCCCTAAGCCCTAAGGCGGCGGATTTTGAATCCGCTATGTATACCATTCCATCACTCTGGCGCAATTTAAGTAGGCTGAAATAATAGTAATATATTACTTAAAAGTAAATAACATTTTGTCGATATAACTGCATGGAACTTTTATTGCTAAGCAAGTTTAGCAAATAATCGAATAATTAAACATTTTTGTGGAGGTGCAGTATGCGTGTTACGTCTAGTATGTACTATGAGAGCCTGTATGGTAATAACAACTCTAAGTTGAATGAGAAACTTTTTGATGTGAACAAGCAGATAGCTTCTGGTCTTAAGATTCAATATGCAAGTGATGATGTAGCGACGTTTACTGAAACAATGAGGCTTGATAACGAGATAACTACTCTTGGTCAAATAAAACAAAGTACAGAGAGTGGGTATAAAATCTCTAATCAATCTGATGTCATCCTGAATGATTTTGAAGATTCAATGAATAGGTTTAGGACTTTGCTAATACAAGCAGCAAATGACACCAATGATACAACTTCTCGTGACGCTATTTCGGCAGAATTAAGGGGCTTGGAGAAACATCTTAAAAATCTATCAAATACTTCTATTAATGGACAGTTTCTTTTTTCTGGCTCAATGGTAGATGTTAAGCCTATTAGTGATGATGGCACATATAATGGGAATGATATTGGTATGAACTCATTTTTGGGTTCTGATTCTCAACAGCAGTATAATTTAACAGGAGCAGATCTTTTTTTAGGTGAAGAGATACTAGTTAGAAGAGAGATTACTACAAATGTTGTACAGACTTTAAATGCACCGTTACCGACATCTACGACTTTTAGCGGGAGCAGCCTGATGAGCGAGTTTATGGGTGACATTAATGCTCCTAATGACCACTATTTTTACCTAAGAGGTACAAAAAGTGACGGTGGTGCAATTAAAACTCAGATACAGCTGACAGATTCTCAAACTGTTGATGATCTGTTGAGCCAAATAGGAATAGAGTTTGGAAATACTCCCAATTTGGATCTTGTTAATGTCTCACTAAATCAAAATGGTCAGATTGTTATTGAAGATAGGCTAAAAGGTTCAAGTAAATTAGACTTTCATATTGTTGGTGCAACAGACTTTAGCGGTGGAGGAGCAGCAGCTGCAGCAATTAATGATATTGACCTTTTAGATGTTGGAAGTACTGACTATGCTGTAGTGACAGCCACTCCGGGCTTATATGTTAAAGAGTTTGTCAAGTCCCCATATGCCTCAGCAGTTAGTGGTGGTACCACAAACGATTCTATACTATACGACAGAACACAATTTACTCAAGAGGGTGCTACTCTGTCATCAAATGTACCCCAAATTCTAAAAGAAGATAATGCATTTGCAACTGACTCTACAAAACTGCACGAAGTGTTTTCCGGAATTACATATAATCCGGATGGTACCTACCTAAGCGGACTGGATGGAAAAGTTTTAAAGCTTGAAGGTACAACAGTTAGCGGTGCCCCTTATGACATCAGTATTAATCTCTTAGACGGTGGCTCAACTTTTACGGACAACCTGAGTGCCAATACATATGATATTTTTAATGTGGACAATATAAGGATTGCAACCCCAGCCAGTGAGGTCACGTATAGACAATTGATGGATGTGATAAATATGGCAGCTACAGACAGTTTACCGGCTGCCAATACAGATGTTGAGTATGATAATGCAATTATTGCATCAAATTTTATTGGTGGTACAAATTTAACTTATGACGGAAAGATAAGTTTTCAAGATGCTCTGAATGTTACAACGGGTGCATCAATGGCAGTTTACGATTCAAACAGTGATGACTTTACTCTTGCATCTTCTGTAGCAACATTTAATACAAATAATGCTCTTACTGTACGTGATCCAAAGACAGACTTTTTTACAACGGTAGATGAGATGATTACCGCTGTAGAGAACTACAAGAATTATCCGGATAGCGCTAGTGGAGAAATGAGAAATGTTGGCATGCAAAATGCCATTGCTATGATGGACGATTTGCAGAACCATGTTTTTAGAGCACATTCAACAGTAGGTGCGCAATCAAATACACTGACTAACTCTCTTGAGAGAACAGAGCTTTTAGAGGTTAGCACAATGACACTTAGATCATCAGTGATAGATACTGACTTAGCTGAAGCATCACTGGAGCTAACTCAATTAACTATAAACTATGAGGCTATGCTCTCTACTGTAGGTAGGGTTTCTCAACTTAGTTTAGTTAACTACTTATAATCTCTTTTAGTACAAATTGTCAAAGATGTCCATTAGTGGAACATTTTTGGCTATACTTCTTTTAAATTTCAAATATCTATCACGTAAAGGTAACATGACTTGAAAGAAACTCTTTTTATAATATTTTTTGGTATTTTTATTTACCTTGGAGTCTCCACTGTTTTTGGTGACAGCGAGCTTATGGGTAGTTACGGTTCTGTATTTGCTTCATACAATCAACATCTATTTGGATATATCTCTTTTGTTTATCTTTTCGCACTGCTTATACCAATCTACTATCTATATAAAAACACAACTCTTAACTTTAGAAAAGCTCAGATAGCTATCGCATCAATTTTACTTTTTCTATCTACTACATTAGCACAAGCGATGCTTGTTCAGGGTCTATTTAGAGGTAAGCTTGGTGCCGATTTTGTTGACTTTTTATCCCCATACATAGGCCTGTTTGGTTTATGGGTATTTTGGATAATGATCACCTTAGTGTCGATTGTGGTGCTACTGGACAAAACTACACAAGAGATAAGCTCAATTATCATAGAGTTTATTAAAAACAGAATGCCTAAACCTTCTCTCAAACCAAAAAAAGCTGAAGCACTTAGCGCTGAAAATGTCTATACTCATGAAGAGATTCATGAAGTTGTTGAAGAGATTACTCTTGAAAGTAGTTTCATCGAAGAAGAATCTAAAGAGGACATAGACAAGCCTGCCTATCTAAGAAAAAGTGAATCACCAACTAAAGAGAAGAAAAATATTATAGATCTTGTTTCAAAAGTAAAAGAGCAAAAAAATGCACTGATTGTAGATGAGCTTGAAGAAAACACTAAACTGCTTGAGACGATAGAGAAAGGTAGTGTTGAAAAGCCAAAAAACTTCACGCTTCCATCTATTAAGTTCTTACAAAAGCCAGATGCTACATCTCATACAGTTGATGAGAGTGAAGTTGATGATAAAATTCGTTATTTAATTGAGAAACTTGCTCACTTTAAGATAGAGGGTGACGTTGTACGTACTTATGCTGGACCTGTAGTTTCAACATTTGAATTTAAACCGGCTGCAAACGTGAAAGTCAGTAAAATATTAAATCTCCAAGATGATTTAGCAATGGCTCTCTCAGCTGAGACTATTCGTATTCAAGCGCCAATTCCTGGAAAAGATGTGGTAGGTATAGAGATTCCAAATGACACCGTAGATACTATCTTTTTAAGAGAACTGCTTGATGCAAAACTTTTTCAGGAGTCTGCTTCTCCTCTGACTATTGCCCTTGGTAAAGATATAGTAGGCAAGCCTTTTATAACTGACCTTAAAAAGCTTCCTCACCTGCTAATTGCCGGGACAACAGGTAGTGGTAAGAGTGTTGGTATAAACGCAATGATACTCTCACTTTTATATAAAAATTCACCGGACCAGCTTAGACTCCTGATGATAGACCCTAAGATGCTGGAGTTTTC
>JBDLHW010000014.1:0-19706 GCA_039715155.1 Campylobacterota bacterium
CGACTCAGGATGTTATCTCACATGATAATGTATCTGTTCATGTAAACGCAGTTGTCTATTTTCGCGTACTCAACCCTGAAAAAGCAATCATTCAGGTAGAAGATTTTTATACAGCTACAAGCCAGCTCGCCCAAACCACTCTGCGTTCTGTACTTGGCGGACACGAGCTTGATGAGATGTTAGCCGAACGTGAGAGACTAAACTTTGATATACAGGAGATACTTGATAAACAGACAGACGCCTGGGGGATTAAAATATCAAACGTGGAGATTAAACATATCGACCTAGATGAAAGTATGGTCAGGGCAATTGCAAAACAGGCTGAGGCTGAACGTGAACGTCGTGCAAAAGTCATTAACGCCAAAGGGGAGCTTGAAGCAAGTGAGAACATTCTAGAAGCGGCAAAGAAACTCTCCCAAAATGATCTGGGAATACAGCTGCGCTATCTTCAAACTATGAGTGATATCTCAAGCGACAAAACCAGCACACTGGTCTTCCCATTTCCAACAGAGTTCAGCAAACTCTTCAATGGCAACCCGAAAGAGCAGTAACTAGAATAATATCTTTATAACAAAAAAAGAGTCTGTACTACTTCTTTTTCTTAGAAGCTTTCTCTTTTTTCTTATAGCTCTTGATATTTTTTTTAATATCCTGCTTTAGCTCTTTTTTAAGCAATGCCTTTAACTCTTTTCTAACGATTTTTTTAACTTTTTTCTTATCCATTACATATCCTTTGTTTTAATACTCTGTCACAGTTTAATATAACTTAATTAAAATATTCCTAAATTGCATTTATGGTGAGCATCATTCTCTTGTAATGATCACCACGCCAGTATACTCTTTCACACTTAGAACAGATTTCAAACTCTGTAAAATACTTTTTAACTTTTGGAGGAATTTTCTCTTCAATTTTACTCTTTTCAATACTTTGCAATCTAGTATTACAGACTATACAGCGACTTAGTAGAGAGTACTCTTTGATACTATACTCCGCTTGTAGCTCTTGCAACTGTTCTAAATTATCTATTGACCCCAAATAAAATGTTGGAGCCTTATCTCTCTCATGCAAGAGCCTGTCACGTGTTAATATGATACGTCCCTGCTCCTTTGCAAGCTCTATCAAGTCATTATCGTCAATAGTGCTGAAAAAGAGTGTGTCAAATCCCATCACCCGCAAATATTTGGCAAGTTTTCCAAGATGACAGTCAGCGATAAACGCAGGTGGAGTTTTTGTATTCATACAACTATTATATCCAATGCAAATATCTAAAGAGTTTTAAAAGCACTCTGTCGTTATACTCACTATTATGAATATAAGCTTTATATTTGAACAGAGTGAGTCTATCTTTCAAGCTCTTGGTGGATTGGGACTATTTTTACTCGGTATTATTATCTTAACGGATGGTCTGCGTAGTTTAGCCGGTGATGCTATGCGCTCAGCACTTATGCGTTTTACTCACTCCCCATTAAGTGGTGCACTGACTGGTATCGTAACTACGGCTATTTTGAGGTCATCAAGTGCAACAACTGTAGCTGCTGTCGGTTTTGTCGGTGCCGGACTGATTAGTTTTTCAGAATCATTAGGAATTATATTTGGTGCCAATATCGGTACAACTATTACGGGTTGGATTGTTGTTCTGCTCGGTTTTAAGCTCCAAATAGTAAATATAATGATGTCTCTTGTTCTACTTGGAGCTCTTCTTCGTCTTTTTGCAAAAAACAGAGTGGCGACTTTTGGCTACTCTCTAGCCGGTTTTTCAATCGTATTTGTCGGTATAGCAATGATGCAGCAAGGTATGGGTGCTTTTTCGCAGATAATAACCCCTGAACTACTTCCTCTGGATACATTTACGGGAAGGTTAAAGCTAGTAGCATTTGGTATTATTTTCACAGCTATAACTCAATCTTCAAGTGCCGGTGTAGCCGTAGCACTAAGTGCGCTTTTTGTGGGAAGTATCAACTTTGAACAGGCAGCTGCTTTAGTTATAGGAATGGATGTAGGTACAACTATTACAGCCGCCCTTGCAACAATAGGACAGTCAACAGAAGCTAGAAGAACCGGTTTTTCACATGTGATTTATAATATTTTAACCGCTATGGGAGCCATATTTTTAATAACTCCTTTTACCTTTATGATAGATAGTCTTTTCCCTACTGCTCTGAGTGAAAACTCAGAGATCTGTCTTGTTGCATTTCACAGTACATTTAATATTTTAGGATTAATTATAGTCTTACCCTTCACTAAACGTTTTGCTAATCTGATGACAAAGATAATCCCTCAGACGCGACAACTCTACAGTAAAACACTAGACGATATCTTACTGGAACAACCAAGTATTGCACTTACAGCTGTACAAAACAGCATCCACAGTGAAATAATCGCTCTACTTGAACATATAAACGCAATACTTGGTGATTCAAAGGCTAAACGGGCAAATATCAGACAACTGCAAAGAGAACTGGATAAGACTCACGCTTACATTGACAAGATAACAATCGGCAGTGAATCCGGTGCTCAGTGGGAGAGACTCGTAGCCATGATTCATACACTTGACCATATGCAGAGGCTTCATGAAAGATGTGAAGAGGAGGAAGATAGAGCTATAACCCTTAAAGGAGGAAAACACTTCTCCAAAGAGCGGGATATAATTATTTTAGGCGTTAAATCAATTATAGAAGATATGAGTTCAAAAGAGTGGCACAGGATGTTTAAACACTCTCGTAAAACTAAATCATCACTATATAAGCGTCTAAAAAACTCAAGAGAGATGATTGTTACAAAAATTGCACGGGGTGAGATAGATGTTGAAGAGGGTACAGACTACCTAGAGGGTATACGATGGCTAAAAAGAGTGAGTTGGCATCTCTCACGTATCTCCTACCACTATGAACAAGCCCTTTTAGCAACCGGAAAAAGAGAGACTAAGTAGCAGACAAGTCGGAAAAAACAGCCTTAACACCCATATCAAAAAATCTTTTCTGCTCTTTTTTATCATTTACCACATATACGCTAACAAAAATACCTTCAGCTTTTAATCTCTTAACCAAAGACCTGTTTACAAGTTTTTTATTTATATGATAAGCATCAACACCTAAATCATTTAAATACTCTATTAAATTCTCATGATTACTCTCATAAGCCAACAGTGCCATCGCCATATTCGGAGATAATTTTTTTACAAGAGTAAGATACTCAGCTCTAAAAGAGGATACTAAAACTTGATTTTCAACTCCTGCATTTTTAATATCTTCTAAAACAGTTGAGACAATTTTTTCATCACTGAAACTATCACTTACATCTTTTATCTCTATGTTAAGATAGAGTAAATTCTCTTTTATAAACTCCAATGCTCTCTTCAAGGTAAGAAGATTCTCTCCCTCTCCAAAGTCTAAGATATTTAGCTCATCATAGGTAAAATCACTAACATTGTATGGGAAACGGTTTTTATATGGGGTCAACTCTTTTATATTGGTCGTTCTATCAAGCCTCTTATCGTGCAGTATTACCGCAACACCATCACTACTTAACTGCACATCAATCTCAATAAAATCACAACGCCCTACACTCTTTTTCATAGCTAAAAGAGTATTCTCAGGAGCACTTGAACTTGCCCCTCTATGCGCTGCAATTAAAGATTTTTTCTCAAAAAGTTCTAAAAAATTCATAGATTATTGTATCATATATTATGAATGATAAAAGAAGTGTCTACTCTTGGGCTATTTACGACTGGGCAAACTCAGCTTATGCCACTACTGTAATGGCTGGATTTTTTCCTCTCTTTTTTAAATCATACTACAGTGTAGATTCTGATGTAACAGTAAGTACAGCTCAGCTTGGGTTTGCAAACTCCATCTCCAGCCTTATCGTCGTTCTACTCGCTCCCCTTCTTGGTGCAATTGCTGATAAAGCTTCACTAAAAAAGAGGTTTTTGTTTATCTTTGCATATCTCGGTATTGTCATGAGTTTAGCTCTCTCATTTGTTAGCCAAGGGGATTGGCAGATGGCAGCTTTTATATATGTACTTGCAAACATTGGCTTTATGGGTTCAAATACCTTTTATGACGCACTGCTTCCATCAGTATCAAATGAAAAAAATGTAGATTTTATATCTGGACTTGGCTTCGCATTTGGATATCTTGGCGGAGGCGTACTCTTTAGTCTAAATGTATGGATGCTACAGGACTTTAGTATGTTTGGTTTTACAGATGAAGTGGAGGCCATACAAGCATCATTTGCTAGTGTAGCTATATGGTGGGCACTTTGTTCAATTCCTATTTTTGCTTTTGTAAAGGAACCAAGAGAAGCACGGATAGGTACAAAAAGAGCGATAGTTGATGGTTATCTAAGGCTAAAAAACACCTTTAGTAAAATCAAAAAACTCAAAGGTTTACTACTTTTTTTAATTGCATACTGGTTATATATAGATGGTGTCGATACCATCATACGAATGGCAGTTGATTATGGAATGGCTATCGGGTTTAACTCTAATGATTTGATTTTAGCACTTCTTATAGTTCAATTTATTGGATTTCCGGCAACACTCGGTTTCACAAAAATAGCACAACTATGGGATACAAAAAAGATGTTATATGTAGCAATAGGAGTCTATCTATTTATAATATTTTGGGCGACTAGAATGAGTCAGAGTTATGAGTTTTATATTTTAGCAAGCTTAATAGCACTTGTTCAAGGTGGTGTTCAGGCTCTTAGCCGTTCCTACTACTCTAAAATGATTCCCCAAACTCATACTGCTGAATTCTTTGGTTTTTACAACTTTCTAGGAAGATTTGCTGCAATTCTAGGACCACTACTAGTAGCCTTTGTAGCTCTTTTTACTCAGAACTCACGTCTCTCCATTGCCTCCATATCAATCTTTTTCATCTTAGGGGCAATTTTATTATACTTCGTTGATGAGAAAAAAATTGCCAAAGATGTAAGGAATGAATTAGATTAAGAGTGGATCTGATTTCATCTCTTGGGCTATCTCATCTTTAGTTTTTTGAACAATCTCTTCTACAGTTAAATTATCGGGATATATAGGCTCTAAATACTTTAACTTTATTTTGCAAGGCTTTGGAAACGATGTTCCACTTCTGAGTGCTTCAAAACTGCCATCAATAACAACTGGAACTACAGGCACATTATATAACTTTGACAATATTGCAAAAAACGGTCTAAACTCCAGAAGTTCCCTGTCCCTACTTCTTGCACCCTCAGGAAAAATTACTAAATTACTTCTATTTTTCAATGGCAAGGTACACTGTTGCATCGTATATTTTAGGTTTTCATTTGCATCTATTAATAGAGTCTGTCCATTATCTGCAATAGGTTTTAAAAATCTTGTGCCAAAAACATTTTTATAGGCTAAAAAGAAACTATTTTTTAAAATCTTGTAAGGCAGAGTTGCTTCAATCAAAAAACCATCCAGCATACTTTGATGTGAGGGAGCGATTATACATTCAGATTTTGGAATATTCTCACACCCTTTCACTTCAAGACGAAAATATATTTTAAAGAGTGGAAAAAGTACTGTTTTATAGAGGTACATTATCCAAGGAGAGTATTTCAGTTCTTCATTTATGGACTCGGCTAAAATATCTTTCAGTCCTATATCTGAACTTTTGACAAATTTTTTATTTTTTTCTATATACTCATAAAGCTCACTCATAATCATTATAGATGAAAATATTTTTTCATTGACTATAACTCCAAAGCTCTGTTCAATAAATATGAAGAGTTCTACATAGTCAATAGAGTCAAGCCCTAAATCTAACTCCAAATGTGAGTGGAAAAAGACACTCTTTTGACTGAGCTCGGCTAAAAATGATTTTAAAACAGTGTACTCTTGAGTCCCTATATCTTTATCATCTTCGAGCCTATCTCTATGAGAGATAATTTCATAGGAGTTAATCTTATCTTTATCTTCTACTTCAAAGTTATAAATCTCTATCACATACCATCGAAGTTCACTCTCAATATTAATAATATTGGACCTATCAAGCTCTTTAAAATTTGGATAAAGAGTAGCCCTAAGCCCATTTACATCTTTAGATATTTCTACATTTTTCACAAATGCAGATATTGATAAAATTTTCTCTTCTATTGCTTTAAAATTTTGCATTTTTTATAATACCATATTACAAGCCTATATTAAGAGCCAAAAAGCTAAAATTCTATTTAAAATTATAGAAGGATATCTTTGCTAAATCTCCCAAACGCATTAGCTTCATTACGAATACTTTTAGCACCACTAATGTTTTGGATAATCCTAAATCCAGAGCTTTTCACAGATAACGGATTTCATATAACATGGAACTACTACGCTGCTTCACTTCTGTTTGTATTAGCAAGTGCTACTGACTTTTTTGATGGCTACATCGCAAGACAATGGAATCAGATGACAATGCTTGGAGCCATTCTTGATCCATTAGCAGATAAGATGCTGACTCTTGCTGCCTTTTTAGGTCTGATGATGATAGGTGAAGCTTCGGCTTGGGCTATATATATCATCATCGTACGTGAGCTTTTCATTACTGGTATCCGTACTGTTGCAGTGAGTGAAGGTATCAGTGTTAAAGCTTCATGGGCTGGAAAAGTAAAAACTGTCGCTCAGATGATAGCTATAGGTTTTTTACTTATGCATTGGCCTTTAGGAACTGAACTTTTATGGATAGCAGTTGCACTTACTGTCTACTCTGGAGCAGAGTATCTTTGGGGCTTTAGAAAAGCACTTTTAAAGGATGAGATTTAATGTCTTGGTTAGTTTCTCTCCTAGTCCTCTCAGGACTTATATTTTTTCATGAACTTGGTCACTACTTTGCGGCTCGCCTTATGGGTGTTTATGTAGAAGTCTTTAGTATCGGTTTTGGTAAAAGGATCTTTACATTTAGAAAATGGGACACCGAGTGGAGTATCTCTGCAGTGCCTCTTGGCGGTTACGTGAGAATGAAAGGTCAAGATGATGCTGACCCTACGAAAAAAAGTTATGATGAGGACAGCTATAACTCCAAAACACCAATACAGAAGATTTTTATACTTTTAGCCGGGCCGGCAGCTAACTTTGTTTTAGCCTTTGTTCTGTACTTTTTTATTGCCCTTGGCGGTCCAAATGTTTTATCTCCTGTAATTGGTACAGTTGTAAAAGATTCTCCAGCCTTTGTTGCAGGACTGGAATCAAATGATACTATCCGCTCTATCAATGGTGTCAATATTAAGAGTTGGGATGAGATGGCAAAAGTCATCTCAAACTCAGAGAGTGCACTCAACTTAGAGATTCAAAGAGCAGGGTTCATAGAGTATAAAACACTCACTCCAAAACTAAGTGAAGCTAAAAATATGTTTGGTGAAACCATTCAAAAAAAGATGATAGGAATATCGAGTGCCGGTGTTACTCATAAGCTAGAGCTAAGTGCTACAGAAACTCTTTCCTATGCAACAGAAAAGACTATATGGGCATCTACTATGATTTTCACAAGTGTTGAGAAGCTTATAACAGGAGATGTCCCTGCCAAGGAACTTGGTGGTGTGATATCTATCGTGAAAATCACTTCAGATGCGACTGATGCAGGCTGGATGAGCGTTCTTTTCTTTGCGGCACTTATCAGTGTAAACCTTGGAGTACTTAACCTGCTCCCTATTCCAGCCCTAGATGGTGGTCACATTATGTTTAACCTCTATGAGCTTATCTTTAGACGTGAGGCGAGTGAGGAGATTATTATCAAACTTACAATCGCAGGATGGGTTATACTTTTTGGTCTTATGGGGCTTGGACTTTTTAACGATATTAACAGGTTGATGGGGTAATAAAAAGTAGAACTTTTAAACCCCCTACTTTTTAATTAGCTTTAAGACTTGGATTTTTCTCAACAGCACTTCTAACATCTTCATTTTCATCTTCACGCAGTTGATTCAGTGTCTCAATAGGTGTACTTGGATTTACGGCAACTGATGAGCGAGTATTTTCATCCTCACTTTTACTATACTGCTTAATTAACTCTACTGGTGTATTTGGATTTCCGGCAACCCAGTATGCAAAATCACTATCTTTACTCAATTCAACTAAGACTTCTACTGGTGTATTGAGATGTTCAGCAACAAACTGTCTTACTATTGGAGTCTCATCTCTGCTTAACTTCACCAATGTTTCAGATGATGTATTCACATGTGCAGCTACTCTTACACGAACAAATGGGTTTTCATCTGCACTCAGTTGATCTAAAATATCAGAAGATGTCTGTTGGTCTTCTACTAGTGCCAAAGTCTCTGGATTTATCATTTAACTACCTTTATACTCTCTATTAAACTAAATTATTTAGCGAATTGTATCTTTATATCTTTAAAAAACAAAACTTTTGCAAACGACTCTTAAGTGAATTTACATTAAGATGCCACACGAAAAAGTCTAAAGGAAAAACATTTTTATGGATACAACTACTAAGATAAACTTTAAAGTAACAGCAGCACAAAAAAAGATTATAGACTCAAGAGCAGAGGAGAACGGTTTTGATGATATCTCTGCCTACTTAAAAGTAGTAGCGATTAAGACAGAACCTTTCACACTTACATCTGCCGGTGCTCCAGAAGAGGAAGCTTCAATAGAGCTAGAGTTCACTGTTACAGAGACACAAAAAAATAAAATAGAAAAAAACATGAAAGAGAGCGGTTGTGATGATATGACAACATATCTACAGTATGTTGCACAACATGGAGTCATAGCAGCAGTAATTGAAGTACGCTCAACCGGAAACCTTGATGCTATGCTTGATCGTATCAAAAACAGCCGTCAAAAATCAAATCCGAAAAAACTCTTCTAACTTATAAATTAAAGATATAACCCTCCTCTTACTTTTATGTTAATACTCAACAACAATCGAGTATTATACGAAATTAATTGATAATAAATTCAGACTAAACAAAGAGTAAGAGCATGACAGAGACAGAAAAACTAGTAAAAGCACAAGTTGCGAAATATGAAAAAATAGATGAAGATGAGTTTGATGCTGAGGCAAAAAACAAGATAGCCTTTGCAAAAGAGCTAAAGGTAGAACTCACTAAAAACCTGTTTGGACAAGCTGAAGCGATAGATATCGTTGTCAACAGTATGAAAAATGATATTACAAAAGACAAAAAAGCCCCTCAAGCGACTTATCTTTTTTTAGGTTCTCCTGCTACTGGTAAGAGTCATCTAGCTGAACTTATGAGTGAGTTTATCCCTCAATATAAAATAATGTCCTTTGATATGACACAATACCATCAACAAAATGGTGGAGAACTTTACGGGTACCCTGCTGACTGGAAAGGCTATGGTGTTGGTCAACTAACGGGTTTTGTACATAGAAACCCTAAGTCTATCATCGTACTTGACTCTTTTGAAAAATGTGATACCAATATCCAGAGTAACCTTCTTTCAATCTTCCAAGGCGGTAAGATGCGTGATGGATGTGGTTGGGATAAAGTAACTGATGAGCCGTGTAGTGAAGACCAGGACATCATCTACACAGATGAAAATGCTACTTATATGGTAGATTTTACTGAGACTATATTTATTATCACAACTAGTTTAGGAAAAGAGCTCTATCTTGACAACAGGTTTAAAGAACTCGTAAAAAGTGACTATATTCAAGCTGAGTCGATGATTCTTGAAGCGATCAGAAGAGAGAAGAAAAGAGATAGTAGAAGTGGTGGCGAGCAGCAAGCCATCATACCGGAACTCGTATCTAGATTTTCACAAGCACATATCGTTTTATTTAACAAGCTAGGTTATGAAGCATTTGCAAATATAACTAAAAAAATATTTCTAGACTACAAAGATGGCTTTAACAAACAGTACGAAATCGAATTTGCAGTTTCAAACAATTTTGAAAACTTTTTAAAACTTCAGATACTAAACTTTGCACCAGAGCTAGATGCAAGACGTCTCAAGGATAAAGTAAGTACCACTTTCTTTAATAAAATAACAGAGTATATCGTCAACTCAGGCAGATCAACTAAAAGATTTAGCGAGATAAAAGTATCACTCTCAAAGTCTGCTTTAAACTATATCAAGGATATGATAAACCCTTTCATAGAGGATGAGACACTTGTTAAAGAGCTTTTTAGAAAAAATGTAACTCTACTTATTGATGATAAGATAACAGATAAAAATGGTGTTATAACATATAAAATAAACAGCTGTAAATTTAAACAAGTTACAAGAATCAAAGACTTTAGTGATGATGGACTTGTTTTTGATATACCAAATATCTCTTTTGATAATATAGCAGGTCATAACGTTGCAAAACAGAGACTGCATGAAGTTATCAACTTCTTTAAGGAGCCAAAACTCTTAAAGAGCTTTGATATTGAACCGCCAAAAGGTATGCTGCTTTATGGACCTCCAGGTACCGGTAAGACAATGCTTGCAAAAGCTTTTGCGAAAGAGGCAGAGTTACCATTTATCTCTATCACAGGTCTTGAGCTGCTTCAGCCTGAAAAAACAAAAAAAATCTTTGCTAAGGCAAAAGAGTACTCACCTGCTATTGTCTTTATAGATGAAATAGATACTATCGGTAAACGTGGGGAAGGAAGCACTAGAGAGATCGCTATCAACACTCTTTTAGCAGAGATGGATGGTTTCTCCGGTAGTCAAGGTGAAAATGTTTTTGTAATAGCTGCAACAAACTATAAAGAGAATATTGACACTGCTATCATCAGACCAGGAAGAATAGAGATTCATATAGAGATAAATAACCTTGACAAAGAGGCAAGACAATACTTTTTAAATAGAACTATTGAAAACAAGCCTGCAAGTGGTACCTTTGATATGAATAAGCTGCTTATGTACACTGCCGGGTTTACGGGTGCACAACTTGAACTCCTAAGTAAAGAGGCTTCATTTTACTGTCTACGTCATGGGCTTGAGGCTATTACTCAAGAGATTCTAATTGATCAGATCAATACAATTAAATATGGTGAGAAACAGTCCTACCTATCAATCGAGCAGATGTTTGAAGAGACAGCCATTTATGAAGCGGGACGTGCTGTGATCTCTAAAGTTTTAATGCCTCATATTCATATTGAACATGTTAGCTTAACTCCCAAAGATAACGATGAACGCTTTATTGCACACAACTATAATGATATTCAAGAGAATATGACAGTAAAAGACTTTAAAAATAAAATGTGCACCTCATTAGCAGGAAGAACTGCACAGATAAAACGCTTTGGTGAGATTGACGGTATGGATAGTGGTGCCTCAAATGATTTACAGCAAGCTACACGTGATGCATATACAGCAATAGCACACTACGGAATGGACAGAGAGGTTGGATATATTAATATTAAGGGTATTGATGATGCTAACACAAACTTAAATCCTACTCAAGATACAAACCACTACCATGAAAAAATAGATGCAGCACTTGAACGCTGGATGCTTGAGTCTGAAAAAAGAGTTGTGAGTTTGGTAGATGAGTATTGGGAAACTATAGAAAACTTATCAAAACTACTTCTTGAAAAAGAGATAATCTATGAAGATGAGCTTAGCGAGATAATCGCAAGCTAATCTTCCATTAACTATCCAACATGTGGAGCAGTTTGTGCGTCCCATTTGGATATATGTTGCGTGTACCACTTCTTAAAATCTTTTTCTAAAAATCCCTGTAGTTCAGTTGGCCCTTTAAGTACATCCCAACGCTTTTTAAATTTTTCCAATTTTTTTCTTATCGCATCGTGATCATTTTTATGCATTTGAGCATCAGCATAAGCACTCTGCTCCATCATATCCTCTTCAGTTTTAAAGTGAGTCTCTGTCTCAGCTAAAAAAACCATAAAAAGTTCATCAATCTTCTCTATATCTTTAGCTACTACTGCATCATGAAAATTATTTATAATTTCTAACTCATCTTCATGCAGCATATTCATCATAGCATTTGCTACTTCTTGTACATCTTGCTTCTCTAATAACATTATATCTCCATAAAATATATTTAAAAAAATATTATATCTATAAAAAATTTATTCTTACTGACATATCTCAAAAAGTTTTGATATATAAAGTTTAAAGAGTTATCTTAAGGCAGGAGATTGAGAAGGAATGTTATTGTGTCATCAAGTTATAAGTAAGGAAAAATATTTTGATGACACAAGATCAATTACCAATGGTAGCGATGCCAAGCATGAACGACACCCATTTAGAAGAGATGATAATTATAAACAAACTTGAAAATGCAGTAAAAGAGAGTGATGTAGCAGCAGTTACAGATATACTAAAAGAGCTACATGAACACACCGCTATTCACTTCTTTGAGGAAGAAGAGATGATGGAGGAAGCACTCTTTCCTGCATTTGCCACACATAAGGCTGAACATGACAGACACCTGCATGAACTCCAATCTTTAAGAAAATATTTTGATGAGAACCAAGACCCCAAGGCTATCACTGCCTACATTGAAGGGAACCTCGTAAATTGGCTCATCCATCATATAAACACTATGGACAGTATGACAGCACAATATCTACAACAAGGACTTACAACAGGATGTGAGGCTACTAAAGGGTGTACAACAGGAAACTGCTAAGATGAACATGAGAGTCCAATATTTTTAGACTCCTCCGGTGTATCTTGAGAAAAATGCTCATACTCCGGAAGCTCCTCATAGGGATGCTTTGCAATCAAAAGCAGTTCTTCAACCATAGAAAAATCATCAGCTTCTGCAAGAGTAATCGCCTTTTCAAGCATATAATTTTTTAAGACATATTTCGGGTTACACTTGAGCATACTTTTTTGACGCTCAGCCTGTGTAGCTCTCTCAAGTAACAGACGACTATCGTAGAGTTTCAGCCACTCATCTATAACTACAGGCTCCATAACAATATCATACAGAGGCTCTCTATCACCATCATAACGGCTAAGAGTCCTAAAGAAAAGAGTGTTATCAACATAAGCTTCATGCAGTGCTCCAACAAGTGCATCAATAAGCTCTGCATCTTTGTCATCTTCTACAAAGAGTCCAAGTTTACTCCTCATAACATCAATGTAAGCATTTGGATAGATAAATGCACCATAATCATCGAGTTTTTGCTGCATTTTCTCTTTGGATGCTATTGGAGAGAGTGCTTTAGAGAGCATGGTAAGGTTCCAGTAAGAGATATTTGGTTGCTCACCATAGCTGTAGCGCCCTACTCTATCGGTGTGATTACATACATAGTGGTAGTTAAAATCATCAAGCATAGAGTAGGGACCATAATCGATACTCAATCCTTCAATGGACATATTGTCTGTATTTAAAACACCATGGCAAAAACCTACCCCTTGCCACTTTGCGATTAGAGTTGCAGTACGATCTACAATTTCACAAAACATTTTAAAAAAGCGGTCTTCATCATTCTTTAGATGTGCGAAGGACTCATCTATTACATACTCAGCAAGTGACTCCAGTTTAGCGTGTTCGCCATTGTTGCTGAAGTATTCAAATGTACCAAAACGCACCCAGCTCGTTGAGAGACGCATTACAGCGCCGGCACTGCGCATCCTGTCTCGAAGAACTTTTGTCTTAGACCCTATAACTCCCAACGCACGTGTAGTTGGAATACCGAGATGATGCATCGCTTCGCTCATTAAGTACTCACGTATAGATGAACGCAGAGTTGCCCTTCCATCTGCTGTACGTGAATAGAGTGTTTCACCGCTTCCTTTGAGTTGAAGGTTCCAGCCATTAGTTTTTCCAAGATTTGAAACTCTTCCATCTCCCAGCCAATGGTTATAGTGACCAAACTGATGTCCGGCATAACACATAGCAAAGAATTTTGCCCCCTCAGGCATAAAAGTCGCATTTAGCAAATCAACTAATTGAGGATTATTACTGCTATCGCTACCCAGGTTAATAAGTGCAGCACTATCGGAAGAAAAACTTACAAGATAGGGCTCATCAAGTGCTATAGGGTCAGTTAAACTATAGAACTCTTCATCTAGTTCAAGATAAGGAGTTTTGAGTCTTAAATCATCAAAATTCATGATGAGATAATACTTTAGTAGCTTTAAATACCAAAGGGGATATTTAAAGTAGTTGTTTAGTTTTTGAATCTGCTAAGAATATTTTAGTTTTTGATATAATTGCGAACTTAAATTAAAAAAATCCTATTTAACTGGTGTGGCAATAAGAGGAAACAAAATGACAGAAATAGAATACAAAATATATATTGATGATGTAATTAGAAGAGTTGAAACTGCAAGATTGAAAGTAAGTTCTTTTCACATAGTTAAAACAGTAGCGATTAGTAAGTACTCAACTTCTGATGAGATAACAAAACTTTACAATATTGGTCAGCGTGCATTCGGTGAAAACAAAGTTCAAGATTTAAAGGCAAAAGTAGCTGAGCTTGAAGACTTACCACTAGAGTGGCACTTTGTGGGTAACCTGCAGAAAAATAAAATCAATAATCTCCTAGATATTAACCCTACTCTATTTCACGCACTTGACTCTTTAGAGTTAGCTCATGAACTTCAGAAAAAACTAGAAGCCAAAGATATGACTTTAGACGCTTTAGTTCAGATAAACTCTGCTAAAGAGGAGTCTAAACATGGTCTTATGCCTGAAGTTGCAGCTGACATCTACAAACAGATTCAAGAAGAGTGTCCAAATATCAGACTAAAAGGTGTGATGAGTATTGGTGCTCACTCTGATGATGAAAAAGTAATTAGAGAGAGTTTTGAGACTACTTACAATATCTACAAAAATCTTCCAGGTGCGACTATCTGCTCTATGGGTATGAGTGGTGATTTTGAACTAGCAATCGAGTGTGGTTCAAACATGGTTAGACTCGGCTCTCTTATGTTTAATAAGTAGCTAGTTCCAAAACACTTATTTTCTTTTATGTCCACTCTAAAGTGAACACTTTAGAGTTACACTTGTTTAAGAAACAACTCTTTTCTTATAACGTACAGCATTGCTTAGGGGATTTTCTATAAATTTTTGCTGATACTCTATCATCTTGAAAAACGGATTTAAAAATCCGTCTAACTCACTTCTCTTTATACTTTCAACATTGCGTCTGTTTAAAAGTTCCAAAACAACCAAGGTTGACTCAATTGTTGAGAGGTAGTTACTCTCAGGCTGCTC
The DNA here is from genome assembly GCA_039715155.1 of Campylobacterota bacterium. Lineage (GTDB taxonomy): Bacteria > Campylobacterota > Campylobacteria > Campylobacterales > Sulfurimonadaceae > Sulfurimonas. Next base: position 15,100 of record JBDLHW010000014.1, read on the forward strand.
TTTTATTTTATATTGTGATGTCACGTCAGTTATGAAACTCATATGTTGCAACTGATTCAAGTTCTTACTCAAAGTAAAAATCTTTTTTGTACATGCCCATGTAGAGTCTATGAGAAAAATTGCCATTGGCTTACCTGTACCTTTTATTGAACCCTCTTCACTTAGGTTCACTGCATCTGATGATGGAAAGAGTATATAACTCTCATGTGTAGAAATTATCTCATTTATTCGCTTATGTTGCGAAAAGTCTATACCTATAAAAACTTCTGAATTACTAAGGCTCAGGTGAGTAAAAAAACCTGTGTTGTTTTTGACTTTTTTAAACTCTTTTGGATGCATTAAAATTACAAACTTTGTATTTGTCTCTACCGCATTTATATACTCACACATACAGGAGCTTTTTGGTCTATAACACTTATAGCATTTTTCTCTATCACCGTAAATGGTCACTAAAAAGGACCTCTTCTAAACATCGGCTTTATAAGTGGCTGTAAGATTAGTTTTTCCTGCGTCCACTCTGTGAGTGGCTTTTTCAGATGAAAAGCATTTTTTATCTCATACCCATCTGCTTGTAACTCATTGGCAATTTTTAAAAGCTTCTCATTAGAAAACCCATAGACATAAGCCATATCCTGCATACCACTTGTCTCAGCCATAAGGTTTATATAGTGACCTTTTTCAATCTGAAGCTGAATAACTAAAAGATTACTCGCTTTATATATGATGTTTGTTCGACTTACATCAAAAATATACTTTAGAGTCGTAACGCTCCCATACTGAAACTCATAATCTATGTCTACAAGTACCTGCTCATAGTAGAGCTTCGCTCCATTAGAGTCAATCGCAGTTTTTTGCTCTACATCTATCTTTTGAAAACCTAGGTTTTTATTCGTCTCTATTTTATTTGCAAACAGATAACTCTTTGAATTGTGCTTCAACACTAGCTCATCCACAGAGTTTACTTTTAAAGAGCTGGGTGCGCACCCTAAAAAAAGCAGTATAATTAAAATTGGCAAGATTAAGTTTTTCATGCCAAATTATACTACAAATTATTCAAAGCTACTAAGCTAAATCAAACCTATCGAGATGCATCACCTTACTCCATGCAGCTACAAAGTCATGAACAAATTTCTCTTGCGCATCAAAACTTCCATAAACTTCAGCCAGAGCACGTAACTCTGAATTTGAACCAAAGATCAGATCAACTCTAGTAGCACTCCACTTAAGATCACCACTTTTACGGTCATACCCTTCAAATAGATCTTCATCTTGAGAAACTGCTTTCCAACTTGTACCCATATCAAGCAGGTTTACAAAAAAGTCATTACTAAGAGTCTCTTTTTGCTCGGTAAAAACACCATGCTGAGCCCCTCCTACATTTGTATCAAGAACACGCATTCCCCCGATAAGTACCGTCATCTCAGGTGCACTTAATCTAAGCAGTTGCGCTCTATCAATCATCAACTCTTCAGCCGGTACCCAGTATTTTGCTTTTTGATAGTTACGAAAACCATCCGCGATAGGTTCAAGCACACCAAAGGAGTCTATATCTGTTTGCTCCTGCGAAGCATCCATACGACCAGGTGTAAAAGGAAGATTTAGCTCATAACCGGCATTTTTGGCAGCTCTTTCAACAGCTGCACAACCAGCTAGAACAATCAAGTCTGCAAGTGAAACTTTTTTACCATCAGAGTGGGCATTATTAAATTCCATCTGAATCTCTTCAAGTGCCGCAAGTACTTTATCCAACTTCTCCGGTTGGTTCACTTCCCAATCTTTTTGTGGTGCTAAACGTATACGGGCACCGTTTGCACCACCACGTTTATCCGAGCCACGGAATGTAGAAGCCGATGCCCATGCAGTTGAAACCAATTCGCTGACTGTCAGTCCGGTATCAAGAAGCTTTTTCTTTAATAATCTAATATCATCACCATCAATAAGTTCATGATTAAGTGTAGGAATAGGGTCTTGCCAAATAAGCTCTTCACTTGGAACTTCAGGACCAAGGTAACGAGCACGTGGGCCCATATCACGATGAGTCAGCTTAAACCAAGCCTTTGCAAATGCATCTGCGAACTCATTTGGATTCTCATAATAACGTCTCGAGATTTCTTCATAAGAGGGATCAAAACGTAAAGATAGGTCTGTTGTAAGCATAGAAGGAGCATGACGTTTAGATGTGTCATGAGCATCAGGAATTGAATCAGCCCCCGCACCATTTTTTGGCACCCACTGATGAGCACCAGCTGGGCTTTTAGTCAACTCCCAATCATATCCAAATAGATTCCAAAAAAAGTTACTGCTCCACTTTGTCGGTGTAGAGGTCCAGGTAACTTCTAAGCCGCTACTAATTGTATCAGCCCCCTTCCCTGTGCCAAAACTGCTTTTCCAACCGAAGCCCTGCTCTTCTATTCCAGCTGCTTCTGGTTCCGGACCGACATGTTTTGCATCACCTGCACCATGAGTTTTACCAAAGGTGTGACCACCCGCAATCAGCGCTACTGTATCCTCATCATTCATGCCCATACGTGCAAAAGTTTCGCGAATATCTTTAGCTGCTGCGATAGGGTCTGGATTGCCATTTGGACCCTCAGGATTTACATATATAAGCCCCATCTGAACAGCAGCAAGCGGATTTTCAAGCCCCTCATGCCCATCAGCATAACGTTCATCATCAAGCCACTCTTTCTCGACTCCCCAATAGATATCTTTCTCAGGCTCCCAGGTATCCTCACGTCCTCCGGCAAAACCATAGGTCTTAAACCCCATAGACTCCATCGCAACATTACCTGCAAGAACCATCAAGTCAGCCCAGGATATTTTTCGACCATATTTTTGCTTGACTGGCCAAATCAGCCTACGCGCTTTATCAAGGTTGACATTATCCGGCCAGCTGTTTAGAGGTGCAAAACGTTGAGTTCCACTCTCTGCACCACCACGGCCATCACCGGTACGATAGGTACCTGCACTATGCCATGCCATACGAATAAACAGAGGTCCATAGTGACCAAAATCTGCCGGCCACCACTCTTGAGAATCAGTCATAATCTTAGATAAATCACTTTTTACAGCATCCAAGTTTAGACCCTTAAACTCTTTAGCGTAATTGAAATTTTCATTCATGGGATTCGAAGTCGAAGAGTGTTGACGTAATATATCAAGTCTCAACTGGTTTGGCCACCACTCTTCGTTTGAGCTGCCACCAGCAGAAGTGTGCTGGAATAATTCTGTGTTATCAAACATAATAATCTCCTTTTAAGAACATATGTCTTTCACTTGAGATTTTATTAGTATACGACTCCTCTACTTAAAGGATAATAATTATTCTTTACTACTATTTGAAGTTTAACTTATATTATATAAAGTTATATTATTTGCATACAGTAGAGAACTGTTTTAATCTATAGTATCTTTATATTTAGCTATTGTTCACTACAATTGCACCATGAAAGCAGATTACTTTGATTTAATTGTTATTGGTACAGGTGCAGCCGGAATGATATCTGCAATAGTTGCAGCCAGAGCCTCACGCAGAGTCTTAATTCTAGAAAAATTACCCAATATCGCATCAAAACTAAAAGCGACTGGTGGCGGTCGCTGTAACCTTACCAACACTCTGCCAAATGAAGAGTTCATGTCACGTTTTGGACGGGATGGGCGTTTTATGCAGGATGCTCTCAATGCTTTTGACCATAAAGATTTAATCCTATTTTTAAAAGAGATTGGTGTTGAAACTCATGCACCTGACGGTTTTAGAGTCTTTCCCACTTCTCATAGTTCAGCTACTATTATTTCAGCCCTGCAAAATGAGTTGGAGAGATTAGGTGTAACTCTTTTATGTTCTCAAAAAGTAGAAAAGATTTTATATGAAAATGAACAAGTTACTGGTCTGAAAACTCAAGATGAAACATTCTATGCCCCAAATGTCATAGTTGCCACAGGAGGACTTGGATACCCTACTCTTGGAGCTGAAGGTGATGGTTACAGTATGGCTACTGAACTTGGGCATAAAGTAACAGAGCTTCATCCTGCCATGATGCCACTCAAAACAAAAGAGTCTTGGGGAGCAAACTGTAGAGCTGACACAATTGCTAAAGTTGAACTTCGAGTTGATCTGAAAAAGCATAAAAAACTTCGAGCTAAGGGTGACCTGATATTTACTAAAAACGGTATACGCGGTCCTGTAGTTTTAGATTTTGCAAGAGAGGTTACACCACTTTTGGAGAAGTATGGAGAAGTTCCACTTCTACTTAATCTCACAAAAGGGATGAATGAAGAGCAGATATCACAGTATATTAAACAAGAGGTCTCTCAAAATCCGGATGCTTCAATAGTTGAACATGTCAACACTTTACTCCCCTTAGCTCTCTCAAATGAACTCTGTCTGCTAGCAGATATAAATCCTAATGATAAGCATAACAAAATAAGTGGAGCCTCACGTGCAAAACTTATGCAACTACTAGCCTGGACACCACTGACTGTTACGGGTCATGATGGCTTTAAGATGGCAATGATAACAAGAGGTGGAATAAATCTCAAAGAGATATACCCTAAAACAATGCAGAGCAGACTTGTAAAAGGGCTCTACTTTTGTGGGGAGATTATGA
>JBDLHW010000140.1:0-5342 GCA_039715155.1 Campylobacterota bacterium
TGTTGATTGATATCTAGCATACTAAACATCTTCTCCATCATTCCAAATGCTTTAGGACCCATACGTTTTCCAGGCTCAGCCATCGGTGCAAAAAATGTCAAGTTGTAATTATCTCTAATCCCTTTTTTCTTTAATAGATTATGTACATTGAAGAGTAGTTCAAATCCAGGTCCACCACGAACCGCTGAAGTATCATTTGGATTACCGCCAAAGCCAAAACAGATATTTCCTTTACCCATTGCGACTATTTTATCTACCTTGTGTTTGAGCTCTATAGATTGCTCTGGAGCACCACATATTGAGAGGGTGTTCTCTATGCCCTTATGTTTCATTTTTGAAGCACCCATAGCGATAACTAAATGATCGTAGTCATTATAAATAGCGCCACTTTGAAGAGTAACCTCTCCGGATTTAGCAGATATGTTTGTCACAGAGTCAACAATAAGCTCAAACCCATGAGCATCTCTGAGTTTTTTCATATCTACACAGACATCTTCAAATGAGTTTTCACCTGTAGGTATCCAAATTGAAGTGGGATAGATATAAAAATAGTCCCTATCAGTAACAACTGTTACATCATAGTTCTCTTTTTTTAAATATATTGCTGCTTCAACACCGGCAAACCCACCACCTAAGATAAGTACTCTTTTCATACAAGACCTTTAAATAATAATAAATTATAGAAAATATTACTCTTTTTGATGTTAAAACTATATTAAATTAGATAGTTTTATCGTCATTTTATTCTTTTGTTTATAAAGAGTACGGCAATCATACTTAGGGCTCCACCGATTATTATATGCATCTGTATCGGTTCATCTAAAACAATCCATGCACTCAACAGTGCGAAAAATGGAACTAAGAACATATAAGAGCTTGTCTTCTCACTTCCAAGAACTCCAGATGCCATGAAAAATATTGTAGTTGCTACAGTTTGGCCAAATACGGCCAAGTAAATCATAGCTACCCAGAACTCCCATCCTTGCAAAAATACACTGTTTAGCTCTGAGTTATAGGCATAGATAAATGTAGCCAGTGTTGCGATAACCGAGATAAAGAAACTATAATGGATAGGGTGTATATGTTTATGAGAATGTCCTGAAAGTATAGTCACTCCAGCCCAGGTTAATGCACAGAGCAGAAAGTAGATATTTGATCCATTAAAAAATAGATTTATATCATTGAGCTGAAGGAGAATAACTCCACCTACTACACCTAGAAGTAAGCCGAAAGTTTGTCTGTTTTGTAGTTTTTTTCTAAAGATAATGGCTACGAGTAAAAATGTAAGAACAGGACTAAGAGTTGTGATAATAACACTACCTGCTCCCGCTAAACCATACTTGACACCATAAAACGAAGATATCATAAATGCAATATTTAAAATGGAACTTCCGCCAATATATCCAAGACTTTGTCTGTTTAGAGTAAGAGGTATTTTTATAAAATAGAGAATAGGTAAAAATGAGATACTCATGATGAAAAAACGCCAGAATATGATTACTTCTATGGGTAGGTCGTAGGTAAGTATCTTTAGAGCAGTCCAACCACCACCCCAAAGAAGCATTGCTAAAATAAGGAGGTAGGAGTAGTGTTTCTCTTTCATGACAAAAGAGTATCTAAAAGTAGTTTAAAAGAGCCCTTCTTATTTCCAAGCTCTACTTCTAATACGTGAGTGACAAGAAGTACACTGTCTTAGTATTTGAGAGTAATCTTCTATAGCCTCTTCAAAATCATTGTTCTCTACAGACTCAATTAAGTCCTCTGCATACATTTTTATCATTTTTGCTCTTTTTTTAGCAAATTTACCAGCATTTTTTTGCTCTTTTGGAAGATATGTTGTTGCATCAGTAGTGATAAGTGAATCTAAGCTTGATATTAGTCTATTTGCAGAGTCTTGAACACCTGTTCTGTTAGAGTAAAAGCCAGCTCTTTGCATATCAACAACTGAGCTTAACATTGTACGCATATCTGATGCAAGTTTTGACTGTTCTGTATTACCTGCAAAGAGTGAAGATGCTAGAAGAGCTGAGACGATTGTAGTTATAATTAATTTCATATATTTTCCTTAGTATTGAATGATTTCTTTAGTATACTCATTTAAAGTAACAGTTAGTGCAGTGTCTTTAACACGCTTTTTAGCTTTTCTTTTTCCACCATAGAATTTTTTCATCTCTGGTTTGTAGCGTCTGAAGTAATCATGGAACTTATCAGGACCAAGCACTGCAGAAGCCCAAAGAGTGTCATCTTCAGCTATCTCTATAATAATGGCAGCAAGTGCTTCTTCAGCTGGACCAGCCATCTGTTTACACCCTTTTTTAGTGTCAAACGCAGATAGGTGTGATGAACATACCATTACACCACCCTGATCACAAGCCATAGTCTTTCCATCACGTGGAAGATATTGTAAAAAACTATCATCTGGAGTAGGGTGAGCTAGTTGGTGAGAACAGATTGCACTATACGCAACTACACTTCTTTTAGTACCAATACCACCTTTCCAAAGATACTCTTCACCATCTGCTGACTTGAGAGTAACATCTTTAGAAGTCTCTTCACCTAAATCTAAAAGAATAGATGGAGTTCCAACAAAAGGGTAGTTAAAAACATAGTTTACTTCTTGCTTTAATGCTGATGCTTTAAGAGGAGCTCCCGCTGCATCTACTAATTGTACTTTTTCATACGCTTGAAAAAGAGTACCGTCCTCTGCTCTAAGTTGACCAGTTATTGTTGATGGTGATACAGCTACTACTGCCCCACTAACACCAGCAATTTTTAAAAAATTTCTTCTATCCATTAAAAGTTCCTTGTGTGATTTGTTTGTATGTTAGAGTAAATTCTAAATAAAAATTATAGCTAATTTTTATTTAGAACTTACAAGGGGCAGAAGCCCTTTGTAAAAGTTTGACCTAGCTAAAAAGGTCACCCATGATTCCAGAGTACCAGTCACGAAGTGCTTTAGCAGTACCAGTTCCACGGAATTTACCGTTTTTACCTTTAGGAACATGACCTTTACCTTTGATAGTCTTACCAGTCCATGAGAAGTCATGAGAAACCATGATACCCTCTTCTGGCTTATCAGCAACCATAGAGTAACATACGTTGGCAGATTTGATAGGACCAGATTTAACTGGAAGCTCATAAGATTTACCAGCTAAACGAGCAGTAATCTCTTTTGCACAAAGTTTACCAGCCCATACTGCTGTTTGACCACTTGGTGGAATACCGTGACCAACAACATCACCTACTGCATAAACATCGTTATCAGTAGCAGTTTGGAAAGAACAACCATTCATAAGTACTTTTTGGAATGAGTCTTTTGTAGTTTTAAGTCCAGCCATTGTAACTACCGGGTTAGCTTTATTATGAGGGATTAAGTTAAGAACCTCATATTTATGAGATTTTTTCTCAGCTCTCATTATTGCAAATCCATCTGCATCTTTTTTACCAGTTGGAATTTGCTGAGTATAAGAAACAGATTTACCATCAACATTAACATCATCGATCTTAGCATTTGGAACATAAACGATTCTATCAGCATATAACTCTTTCCAAGCTTCCATAAATGCACCAAACTTAGCAAACTTAGCACCAGGGTTAAGAACAACTACTTTACCTCTGATATCTTCTTTGTCCATGTAAGCAGCGATCATTGAAGCTCTCTCAGCAGGAGCTGGAGGACAACGGAATTTACCACTTGGAATTGTAATGATTACATCACCATCTTCCATGTTAGATAAGTTACGCTCTAATGCAACGTGCTCAGAACCTGGGATAAGTGCACCTGGAGCTGTACGTTTTACTTGAGCAATCTTCTCTTTTGACCAAGTTGGGAATTGTCCTTCATAATCATAAGCGATACCTGGAGAAAGTACAAGAATATCATACCCAACACTGCCGGCTGCAGTAGTAACAGTCTTAGCTCCACGATCAATAGCAACAACTTCTGACTTAAGCATCTTGTAACCATATTTTTCAACTGGTTGAGCGTAATCAAATACAAAAGTACCAAGGTTCATACCCTCTAGTTTTCCTAAGTAAGTATTAGAAACTGGACATGCCATAAATGTGTCATTTTTCTCGATCACAAGTACATCTAAGTCTTTGTTCTTTTTCATTAAGTTGTTAGCAACTGTAAGACCACCAAAACCACCACCGATGATTACAATCTTATGTTTACCAAGAACTTTTCCACCAGCAGCTGCTCCAGCAGCAGGTTTTGCTTCAGCACCTGTACATCCAGTCATACCTGTTGCAGCAACAGCAGCTACACCTAGTGCACCCATCTTCATAGCATCTCTACGATTCATATCCATAATTTCTCCTGAAAAATTAAAATAAAGCTTTAAAATCATACCTTGATTATTAAACTGCACAAATATTACATTTTATTATCTTACTTAAATCTTAAGAATAAATTCTAATTATATAGAATTAAATGAATGGCTTTTATTTATCATAATGCTTTGTTATGTTAGTAGGTGTTTGTAGAATTATAAATATGTGATGAAGTAAGGAGTAAGCCTATAAATAGGCATTCACGAGGTATTTATCACATATTTATCACATATTTATAGAAGATAATAAAAAATATTGATATATATCAAGTTTTTTTACAAATGTATACAAAAGTTACATATATTTTAGAATAAATTCCTCTTTATCCAATAAGATAAAACATAAAGACCCCAAACATGTTGTTTAAAACTTCCCTTTGAAGCTGTTTGGATATACTCTTGAAGCTTATCTCTTTTAAACATGCCTGTCTGTCTATTCACTTCTGTGATAAGATCTATTTTTTTAGAATTAATAAGGTACTCCATATAAGGATTCGAAAAACCTTTTTTCTTACGTTTTAAAATTTTCTCATTAAGTGTTGGCTTTATTATTTCTTTAAGAAGTGATTTAGTTACACCATCTCTGTAACGTAGCTCTGGAGAGATGGAAAAAACTGCTGAAGCTAATTTATGGTCTAAAAATGGTGTACGTGACTCTATAGAGTGAGCCATACTCACACGGTCAAGTTTAGTAAGAAAATGTTCTGCTTGAAAAATATTTAAATCTATATAGCTATACCAGGTACTCTCATCATGGTGAGCTGAACTCTCAAATCTATTTCTATAAGGCTGAAGATATTTTATAGATTCGTTGTCTTTTACATTTCTTCTCATGAGAGAGTTTTTCTGCAGGTCTGTAAATTTATCACCAGACGTTCTAAAGAGCAGAGTCTCATCAAAGATGCGTTTATACCACTCCCATTCACGATTCATCGAAAAGTTTGCACGGAAATATTTTTTGAGCCAGTTTTTATGTGCAAGGTTTGAAGCACCCTCAATGTCGAGATA
>JBDLHW010000141.1:0-5296 GCA_039715155.1 Campylobacterota bacterium
CACCTTCTCTGCCAAAAACAGCCTTTTCCACTTGTTTGACACCCTCTAATGGCTCATAAGCTGTACGTAAAAGATATGGAGAGTCAGGGAAAAGGTCACATAAAATCTTTAGCATACCTTTTGATTGAAAAAGCAGTGTGTATGCAGGATTTAAAATGATTGCTTTTTGATTTTGCATTATATTCGTTAGAGTTGTTGCAAGTTCAGGCTCATCGTGAGCTATATCTTCCCAAGGGTAGAGTTTAAACCAGTACTCGTAGTTGTTCTCACGTGCATCATATATTCCATTTTCATCAAAGTGAGTGTTTTCTAAATATTCAAAGCTTGTATTGACACCTGCATCAGTTGCCATCTGTTGAAGCAGTCTTGTTGTAGCTTCCTCTTCATCATTTTCAGCTATTGATGAAAAAAGAATCTTCCATCCATCATATCTACTATCAAACTCACTTGTCTCATCGAAAAGGGTTATAAGTCTTTTGAAGTTCTCACTTATAGCTTCATAAACGTTATTAAACTGTTTTTCTTCGTCCATACCGTTATGTTTAAGTAGAGCCCACTGGAGTAGGGCAGTTTCAAAGAGTCCAGTTGGAGTGTCTGCATTAAATTCTATGAGTTTTATATCTTCTCCATCAATACCACCAGCTAAGTCAAAACGACCATAGATATGCCAGTGAACATCATTTTCCCAGCTTTTTTTGATTGTATCTACAAGATTAAAAGGAATTCCTAAATTAAAAAAGAGATCATTCTCTATCACATATTCAGCTGCTTCAACATACATGTCGTATATCTCGTTAGCTGCCGTGTAATAAGATTCAGCCTCACTTGATGATATCTCAACAAGTTCGTCACTTACATATTTACTCCCATCACTGTCTGTATGCCAAGTGAAACCTAGTTCTTCAAGTTTGTTATCGTCTAAAGGATTTAGTTTTTGTAATATAACCACTATTTAGCTTCCGTATGTTCTGCTAGTAGAGGTTCTGCTTGATGAGCCGAAAAAGCTTTTTCTTGTACTACTTTTTGAAGCTCTTGAAGCTGCCGAACGACTATATGCACTTTTGTTGGATGTTGCAGAATTTCTTGCGAAACTTTTGTTGTTCATTAGAGCATTTCCAATCATGTTTCCAAGAAGTGAACCCGCAGCTACTGCCAAAATAGTTCCGGCCAGACCCATACCTGCACTTCCTCCGCTGTCTTGCATAGTTTCACTCGTTCCATCTTGAACTTTTTGATACTCCTGCTCTGCCAGTGCTCTCATTTCATCTTCATTCATGAATCGTTCTCGGACACTTCCATATTCATCTGTCTCACGAATAATTGCACGACTTGGACCCTCTGTTGGCATCTCTTCAACAACAATATATTTTCCGCTTGCTTGTTGTTCTATCACTAGAAAACGATTTTGTTGTTCCTGTTGAGGAGCCTCACATCCAGTAAGTACACTCATCATTAATACACCCGCACTACCAAGTGCAATACCACCAGCTATTGAAGAAACATGTCTCATTAATTTTTACCTTTTAATCTTGTTTTATCTAAATTTATTACTTTTTTTAAGTTGTAGTCATAAAATGTCACTTTAGTTCTACCATTGTAGTAGATATCACCTACATAGGTGTGTCTCTCATCTTGCAGTGTTGTATTCTTTTTCATAAGTATCATTTCACCCAGTTTATAACCTATTGGTGGGACTAATGTAAGAGCTGCTGCTGAAAAGAAAACTCCCAGTACTATTAAAGTTACTTTATTGTTGTTAAGATATATGACTAGATATCCAATAATTGCGGAAAAAATGGCATAAAGCATAAAACATTGATTATCTGCGAATAAAATGTTGTAATATAGGTCAATATCATAGAAGTCTATATAGTGAAGTTTTATCCCTAAAATAATAAAAAAATCTAAAATAAATGTAAAAAATATACCGGTTAGCAGTGCTTGAAAAAACTTACTCATCTTAATTGCTCCATTTTTTTAGAGTTTATTCTGTAGAGAGATGACGCTTTGCCCTCATACAGTGGATCTTTATTCTCTATTATTATATCAGCTTTTGATTCACAAAACTCTCTATCAAAACTCTTGCCGGATTCATTAGCAGATGTAGAGTAGTTCCATTGTGTGTTCCTAAGTAGAGATGAGCTCAAAGTATCATCTGCAATTCTAAAGGCAATATTTTTAACAATGAAGGTAGTTTTCTTTGAACGACGCAGCAGGGACTTTCTAGAGTTAGGAACTCTTTTACCATCTTCTTTAAAACTTTTTAAATTTTTATAAACTTTAATAAATGGCTTATTTGATTGTCTAGATTTTATCTCTTTGAGTTTTAGGTTGTCTTGAGATAAAAAACCGACAGTAGTGTCGGTTTGCGTTAGTACAACACTCAAGTTTATACTAGAAAGTCTTGTATCGCTGTTGAAGAAGACCATGAATCATCATCCATCTCATCAAGTGCAAGTATCAGAGCTCTTGCTGCACTTAGAGTTGTAAAGTATGGAATACTACGTTTGAGTACTTCTTGACGAATAACCACAGCATCTTTTTTCGATGTGTTGTTATCTGAAGTGTTTATTGCCATAGATATTTCATCATTTTTCATACTATCTTCGATATTTGGACGACCCTCAGATATCTTAAGAACTCTTTCACATGGAATGTCAGCTTCTTCTAAGATAGCTTGCGTTCCTTTTGTTGCTACAAGTTTGAAGCCATGTCTTACAAGTCCTCTAGCAATTTCTGGAGCATGTACTTTATCTGTATCTACAAATGATAAGAAACAAGTCCCCTCTGTTGGAATCTTATTCCCGGCAGATAGTTGAGCTTTTGCAAAACTGATTCCAAAGTTTGAACTGATACCCATTACTTCACCAGTTGATTTCATCTCAGGAGAAAGTACCAGGTCTGCACCGTAAAGTTTATGGAAAGGAAAAACTGCCTCTTTAACAGATACATGACCTTTTAGACGTGGACGCATCAAACCATTAATCTCTTCTACGATGTTATATTTGTCATAAAACTCTAATGAGCTTCTTAGCGTTTCACCCATCATAACACGAGTTGCAACTTTTGCCAGTGGCATTCCAGTGGCTTTTGAAACAAAAGGAACTGTACGAGATGCACGAGGATTTACCTCGATTAGATAAATCTCATCTTGATAGATAGCATATTGAACATTCATAAGCCCAACAACACCAAGACCAAGAGCAATAGTTTTGGTCTGTTGTTCTACTTTGTTAATCATCTCTTGAGTTAGGTTTACTGGAGGGAGTGAACATGCACTGTCCCCCGAGTGAATTCCAGCCTCTTCAATATGTTGCATTACCGAACCAATGTAAACTTCTTTACCATCACTGATACAATCAACATCAAGTTCGACTGCCTGGTCAAGGAACTTATCGATTAGAACAGGTGCTTCATTTGATACGCTGATAGCAAGTGCCATATACTCATCAAGCTCCGCATGGGAATAAACTATCTTCATCCCACGGCCGCCAAGCACAAATGAAGGGCGAACTAAAACTGGAAAACCAAGCTTTTCAGCTATAGGTCCCGCTTCCTCTTTTTTACGTGCTAGACCATTCGCGGGTTGTTTTAACCCATGTTGATTTACAAAGTTTGAGAACTGCTCTCTATCTTCTGCAAGGTCGATTACTGCCGAAGTTGTTCCAGAGATATTTGCACCGATTTTTGTAAGTGCATCTGCAAGTTTAAGTGGTGTTTGACCACCAAAGTGAACGATAATTCCATCAGGCTGTTCATTTTCAATAACCTCACGTACATGCTCAAAGTCAATTGGATCAAAATAAAGAACGTCAGAAGTATCATAATCAGTAGAGACCGTCTCAGGATTACAGTTATACATAATAGACTCTATGCCCATCTCTTTTAGAGCAAATGAAGCATGAACACAACAGTAGTCAAACTCAATACCCTGACCAATTCTATTTGGTCCACCACCAAGAATAAGAACTTTTTTCTTATCACTTACACGATTAGTTATATTTGGAAGTTTAGTGATGTTTGTGGTTGAGTAAAGGTATGGAGTCAGAGCTTCAAACTCAGCAGCACAGGTATCAACTTCATTAAACTCTAGACTCACACCTAAAGATTTTCTTTTCTCGTAAACTTCCATTTCAGAAATATCTTGGTCTGAGTTTTTCTTGATGAGTTGAGAAATTCTTTTGTCTGAGAAACCATCAACTTTAACGTTTCTCATAAACTCTGCATCAAACAGGATTTTATCCGTAACAGTAGTCTCTGTTTGAATCAACTCTTCTAACTGGTAAAGGAACCATGGATCAATAGCACAAGTGTCAAACATCTCTTCTACGCTCATTCCACGACGGAAACCTTCAGCAACATATAACATCCTATCTGCGTTTGGACGACGGATTTCATGTTGTACAAACTCAGTCTCAGCATCTATCTCATCAAAACCACAAAGGCCAGTCTCTAAAGAGCATAGAGCTTTTTGCATTGACTCTTTAAAAGTACGCCCAATTGACATTACTTCACCTACAGACTTCATACTTGTACTCAGAGTATTTACAGCTTCTGGAAATTTCTCAAATGTGAAACGTGGTATTTTTGTTACTACATAATCTATTACAGGTTCAAAAGATGCCGGAGTGCCAGTGATGTCATTAGTGATCTCATCAAGAGTGTAACCGATAGCAAGAAGTGTTGCAACTTTAGCAATAGGGTATCCAGTTGCTTTTGAAGCAAGTGCAGAGGAGCGAGATACACGAGGATTCATCTCAATTACAATCATACGACCAGTTTTTGGACAGATTGAGAACTGAACATTAGACCCACCAGTGTCAACACCAATCTCACGTAAGATGTCAAAAGAAGCATTACGCATTCTTTGGTACTCTTTATCTGTAAGAGTAAGTGCAGGTGCTACCGTAATACTATCACCGGTATGAACACCCATAGGATCGAAGTTTTCAATCGTACAAACGATGATACAGTTATCCGCTTTGTCACGGATAACCTCCATCTCATACTCTTTCCAACCAAGCATAGACTCCATGATCTCTATCTCACCAACAGGAGAAGCTGATAGACCCTCTTGAGCCAGTTTTTCAAACTCTTCCATGTTGTAAGCTACACCTGAACCACCACCTGCAAGTGTAAAAGAGGCTCTTGAAATTACTGGAAAGCCAATCTCTTTTACTACCTTGATCGCTTCTTCAACACTGTAAGCGTTTTCACTTTTTGGCAGATCCATACCAATTTTTATCATAGCCTCATTAAAAGCAGAGCGGTCTTCACCTTTGTGGATGGCTTCGGG
>JBDLHW010000142.1:0-5293 GCA_039715155.1 Campylobacterota bacterium
CCATTTTTTGCAGAGACTTACATACCACCTGAGTCAAACTCAGGTAGTATTGAGGGGATGGGTTTTAAAGAGTTAACACGTCTTATTGCTACAAAAGTAGAGGCGATGGACGCTGATCTGTTTAAAAATGCAGATGAAGTTGAAGGTTTTCTAAATAGGGTTGAGCATCCAACAGAGGCAACGGTTTTAAAAGAGAGTTTTTCAAAAAACTTTATGCTTCAAGCACAACATAACTATCAAACAAAAGATGGTGGGTTTTCACGCGCTCCAAAGTTTCCCCACGCTTCAACCCTCAATACACTCCTGACTATCGACAGACTCTATGATGACAAGTCTGCTAAAGCAATGCTTACTCATACTCTAAACTCAATGAAAAAAGGTGGAATGTACGACCTTGTTGATGGCGGTTTTTGTAGATACTCAACTGATGACATGTGGCTTGTACCCCATTTTGAGAAGATGCTTTATGACAATGCCCTACTCTGTGAGATCTATACAAAAGCCTATCTCACGTACAGAGATGAAACATATCTTCAAACAGCAAAAGAGATTGCCGACTTCTGGCAAAACTTTATGAGCGAGGACAATCTTTTTTATAGTGCAAGTGATGCTGACAGTGAAGGTAAAGAGGGAACATACTTTACATACACATATGAAGAGGTGTATAAAATTTTAGAAGAGAATGGCTATGAAAATATAGAGAGTATACTCCAGGAGATATCTATCACTCATGATGGAAACTTTGAGGGAAAAAGTATAGTTAGGTTTGAGAATGGCATAGTTCCAGAGTGGTTTAAAGAGGTAAAACCTGTTCTTCAAAAACTAAGACAATCAAGAGAGTATCCATTTATAGATAGAAAAGTTCAAGTATCTTGGTCGAGTATGATGATTAACTCTCTCTTTACCCTTGGAACAATAGATTCTAAATATAATGAGATGGCTATAAAAAGTCTTGATGCACTTTTAGAGACTATGTTCTTAAATGGTACTCTCTATCATACAACTCTGATTCACAAAACTCCAAAAGTAGAAGCTTTCTTAGAAGACTATGCTTTTCTCTCTCAAGCTCTATTAAACGCATATAAACAAACTTCAGATGAACTCTACCTTATAAATGCACAGAGGTTTGTAAACAAGGCTCTTGAAAAGTTTTACGATAAAGGTCAATGGAACTTTAGCGTAGGGGAATTCACTACAAAAGCTGAAACATCTGATAACACATATACTAGTTCTATAAGCATAATGATAGATGCTCTTATCTCTTTAGGAACACTTCTTGAAGATGAAAAGTATACTCATTTTGCATTCAAGACTATGGAGTATAACTCTTATGAACTAGGACGCAAACCTATCTACTTTCCATATATGCTCACGCAAGCTTTTAGGTATTTAAAAGGAGATAGAGTTATAAAGTCGACTGAAGATAATTTAAAAGCATCTTCTTTAGAGTTAGCTAGCCTTAACTACCCATTTACACTCTATAAAGTGAGTGAGGACAGAGACTTCATGGTTTGTGGAGATAAAAGCTGTTTTGCTACCACTTCAAACATTTCTGAGGTAAATACTCTTATTACAAACTCTTTTTAATAAGAGTTGATTTATAATTGAATTAGATGACATACAGGAGTTTAATTTGGGTGATAAAAGAGATATGATTGATGATGAGCTAAAAGATGGTTCTGTGATAGCGGATATAGTTCATGACGATAGAAGAAAGACAAAAAAGGGTAGAAAAAAAGACTCTGATAGAAGAACTAAAGAGGGAAAGAAGAAGCGCGTTGCTGTCTGGGTAAAAGATGAAGTACTTCGATATGAGAGCGAGTTAAAACAACTTCAGATTGAGCTTCTTAAGATGCAAAACCATATAAAAGATACAGGGCAGAAAGTCCTTATGATATTTGAGGGTCGTGATGCTGCCGGCAAAGGTGGTACTATTAAAAGAATCACAGAACATCTTAATCCTCGTGGTGCCAGAGTTGTTGCACTTGATAAACCTAGTGATACAGAAAAGACGCAGTGGTTTTTTCAGCGTTATACGCAACACCTTCCATCCGCTGGAGAGATAGTACTTTTTGATAGAAGCTGGTATAACCGTGGTGGAGTTGAACCTGTTATGGGATTCTGTTCACAGGAGGAGCATAAAGAGTTTTTACATGAGGTTCCTGAGTTTGAAAAGATGCTTGTAAACTCTGACGTTATGATATTTAAATTCTACTTCTCTGTTTCAAAAGATGAGCAAAACAGACGTTTTAACAAAAGAAAAACTGACCCACTAAAACAGTATAAGCTATCACCGGTAGATGAAAAATCACAAGGGCTTTGGGATAAATATACTATCGCCAAATACTCGATGCTTTTAGCTTCCCATACAGAACATGCCCCATGGACGATCATCCGTTCAGATAATAAGAAAAAAGCTCGCATTAACTGTATAAAGCATATTTTAAATCATGTTGATTATCCAAATAAAATTAAATCTAAAAAGCTAATTGCCGATGATAAGATTAGGATTCACGCAAATGATGAAATAAGAATCATGGAAACAGAGATGTCTCTAAAGAAAAATCAATCATAGGAGAAAAAATGAGATCACTAATTTTACTAACTATTTTAGCATTAGGTGCTGCAGCTATATTCACTGCTTGTGAACGCAACGATTATCAACATCCAGGTTACCGTTCTGGTCAAGTTAAGTAGTTAGAGAGATCAACTCTTTCTGTTCTTAATGTATTTTTGCTATAATCACTCTTTAAAAAAAGAGGTGGTTTATGCTTAAAACATTGGGAAAGTTTATATTCATGATTGAACTTGGGTATAAATATATTACTATTTTTAAAAAAACTTATTTTCACCCTTTCATCTCTTTAAAACCGGCATATAAACAACTATCATTGAATCGTCAAGACTACTCAAATGCAGTACTTGATTTTCTCAATATCAAGGTTGATGTGACAGGAGAACTTCCCCAGCAGGACAGGATTCTTTACGCCATAAACCACCGTTCACTCTTAGATATACTGGTGATGGAAAATATATTTTCAACCTCGAGAAAAAATGGTACCTGGATTGCAAAACAAGACCTTTTTGACCACCCTTTTTATGGAAAGTTTTTTAAATATAGTGGCTGTATGAGTGTAGACTTGAACAATGGCAGGGGTATGCTGAAATTTTTTAAAATATTGAAAAAAACATTTACTAAAATTGATGATTTCAACCTCTATATATTTCCTGAAGGCGAAAGATACAATGGTAAAGGTATAAAAGAGTTTCAAAATGGAGCTGAGAAGATTGCCAAGGCCAATAAGCTTGATATCGTTCCTGTATTTATAAATGATTCACTTGAATCAATATTTGAAAATGCACCATACAAAGAGACAAAAACTGTCCAGGTTTATATTGGGGATATTATCAAAGAGGGTAATTTAGAATCTAACTATAAAGTTTTAATGAACAGAGCAAGTGAGGGAAGTAATTAGTGAGTAAAATGACATTAGGTGTAAATATAGACCATGTAGCAGTTCTAAGAGAAGCGAGACAAGTCAACGATCCAGATATTCTTCAAGCTCTCTATGTAGCTTGTGAGAGCGGAGCTGATCAGATTACTATTCATCTACGTGAGGATAGACGCCATATTCAAGATTTGGATGTTAAAAATATTATGGCACACTCAAAACTTCCTGTAAACCTAGAGTGTGCGATAGATAGAGATATTTTAAATATAGTGAGCAGTGTTAAACCCCATCGTGCTACATTAGTTCCTGAAAAACGTGAGGAAGTTACAACAGAGGGTGGGCTTGATGTTTTCACCTACTCTGATGAGATATCTTACGCGATAGAGCAACTTCACGACTCAATCATACCTGTCTCACTTTTTGTTGACCCTACTATAGAGGCGATGGATAAATCAAAAGAGCTGGGTGCTGAGATGGTTGAGCTTCATACCGGGACATTTGCAAATCTTTTTGCAATGCTTCACTCGAACCTTCCTCACTCTAACCACTCTATAAAAGAGTTTGAGCTACCACGATATGAACTCTCTAGTAGACTGGAGAAATCTCTTGAAGATATTAAAAACGCAGCCACTCACGCTAAAAGTATAGGCCTTGAAGTTGCAGCCGGACATGGACTCAACTATCATAATGTTCATGAGATGATGAAGATAGAAGAGATTACCGAACTAAACATTGGTCAGAGTATCATCGCAAGAAGTGTTTTTAGTGGCTTAGCAGATGCTGTTAAAGAGATGAAAAAACTCACAACAAGAGTTTAGATGAAACCTACAATAGCCATCAGCATTGGCGACTTAAATGGTGTTGGAATCGAGATAGCACTTAAAGCTCATGAAGAGATCTCAAAACTATGTTCTCCACTTTATTGTATAAATTCTACTATGCTAAATGCGTGCGCTACACTTCTAAAAACTGATATCCCAAATGATTTTAACTTACATGAAGTTGATGGAGAGTTTGAGATAAATCCAGGAGCTGTAAACGCAGACGCAGGAAGATACTCTTACGACTCATTTATGAGTGCAATAGCACTATGCGAGACTAAAAAAGCTGATGCAGTAGTAACTATGCCAATCCATAAAGAGGCTTGGATGATGGCTGGTTTAGAGTACAAAGGTCACACTGACCTGCTTCGTCAACACTTTGATAAAGATGCCATTATGATGCTAGGATGCGAAAAGATGTTTGTAGCACTTTTTACAGAGCATATGCCGCTTAAAGATGTAGCTTCATCTATAGAGTATAAAAAGTTAAAACAGTTCTTTTTGGATATGCATAACTCTATTATTAATGAGAAGATAGCTGTTTTAGGTCTCAATCCTCACGCTGGAGACAATGGAGTATTGGGCAGTGAAGAGCTTAGAATAACTAAAGCAATAAAAAGTGCAAATAAAAAGATAGGCTTTGAGCAGTTTGTCGGCCCAGTTGTTCCAGATATTGCCTTTACTCCTCATTTTAGAACTAACTATAACTATTTTATAGCTATGTATCACGACCAGGGTCTAGCTCCGCTCAAGGCCCTCTATTTTGATGAGAGTGTAAACATATCTCTTAACCTTCCAATCATCAGAACATCCGTTGATCACGGTACTGCATTTGATATAGCCTATGAAGGTAAAGCCAAAACTCTCTCCTATATAAATGCAGTAAAAAGTGCCCTTAAATTACTATAACTTATACTAAAAGATAATAATTTTCCTTTAAGAATTTACTGCTAAAATTTCACTGCAAAATTAGGATATTAATTATCCTTTAATAAATAATATCAAAGGTAAATCATGAAA
>JBDLHW010000143.1:0-5283 GCA_039715155.1 Campylobacterota bacterium
ATTACAAATCTTACTATATAATCTGTGATAAAAAGGTAATATAAGGAATTTATTATGATGTTACACCCAGCAACAGTTCACTTCGCAATGGTACTTCCCCTAGTCGCTTTAGTATTTGGTATTATCTATCTGATTAAGAGAGATGAGCTAATGTCTAAAATATCATCTCGTACTACACTAATCGCAGCTTTAGCTATGATAGGAGTATGGTATACAGGTGATCAGGCCGGTCCTGAGATTTATGACTATCTGAGTCAAGCTGGGAAAGAGGAACTATTGGAGCATAAAGCATTAGGTCTCTATCTGGCAATTGCTATGGCACTTATTGCAGTTCTAAATACGGCAGGCTGTCTAATGAAAAAATTCATTCTTCAAGCAGTTGCTATTGGATTGTTGCTAATAGCTACGGCTGTTACTTTTGTTCAAGGTAAAGATGGTGGAGAGATAGTTTATAATCACGGTATGCCATTTAAATCTTATATGATTGAAGATAGTTTAAATGATGCATACAGCGAGGCAGAAGAAGCAGAAGAGGATGAAGCCAAGTTAGAGATATATGAAGACGCTCTTGATGATATTAAAATGCTAAGTGAAAGTGTGGATAAAATATATGGTAATGAACCTGCTCCAGAAGAGGAAGGTGAAGAGGAAGAAGAGTAATTAAAACAGGATGAACTTTATTTAGAAGTTCATCTTAATCTCTCTTCTTTCAAGTCACTCATAAAATTTATATTTCAAAAACATCTAAAATTATATTAGTCGCCTGCTCTAAGCGTATTATTTTATTACCCATACGCATTACTTCTGAGCCGATTGGTCCTACTTCAAAAGTCTCTCTCAGCTCTCTTGGAATAGGTTGTAAATTAACTCTGTAACTCTCCGGAAATCTCTCTCCGACATTAACCTTGTTTTGCCATCCTCTAGGTAAAGTACCAGTACGGTTATATTTTTTAGCTAAGCCGCGTGGAAGATTGCGATAATAGTTTTGAACTGTATACTTTTCAGCTCTAGAGAACCCTTTTGAAGCTTTCTTGTTAGATTTTTTATACCGCTTTTGATGTTTCTCTTTTTTAGCTTTTCCTTTACCGTTGCCATTGCCACTGTTTTGCTTAGCATACACTGTTGTGCTTAGTAAGGCAAGGCTTAAAGCCACTGCAATCGATTTATACATATAGATCTCCTTGGTTTATATACATAGATTATACCAAAACTATAAAAATTCTACTCAGAAGTAGTGATATTGAAGTAATAGAAAAGTTAAAGATGAATAAGTGGCTGTATAAATTGAACTTTAATCATAGTCTCTATATCTACCACTGTTTAATAGGGTATTAACTATAAATAAAATATATAATTATTATTTGCAAAGTCCACTGCTGTGGCAAATATAAACATTTATCAAATTTTTATCACTTTTATCTTATTTTTTTGATATATTAAAAATATTTATGATAGAATCGATAAAATCATAGGAGATATTAATGAAAAAAACAATACTAAAAAGTCTTGCAGTCTTAATAACTGCATTTGTAATGAGTGGTTGTACTGCAATGAATCTTGGAGTAAAATTCTTAACATTTGAAGATAAAACACAAGTAGCTTACGCTGATATGATGGACATAGTTTATGAAGAGGGTGATCCGGCTCAGGCAATGATGTTGGAATGGTTAATCACTGATACAGAACTGACTGAAGAAGATGTATTTGATGAGATGAAAGATTTAGCCGGTGAGTACAACATGAGATTTGTTGGTGAGAAAAATATGTTCAGACTACAAGATAAAGAACTAGAAAATTTCAAAAAAGCTGGCTATACAGATATAATCGTACATGCTAGAATTGCTGAGTTCTGTTCACTAAGTATCGCTAAAGAGATGATGAACCACTCTCGTTTTTACGGCGGTTTTATGCCATGTCGTGTAATCTATGTTGAGTATGAAGATGGTAGAAGATATCTTATATCAATGGATATGACTCTTGCTCTTTATGGTGGAACTGATGCAAAACCAATCAAGCCTGAACTAATGGAAAAAATGCAAGCTGTAATGGTAGCTATGCAAGAGATTCCTTTAAAATCTGCTGGTTATGATGAGCAATCAGAAGCTGATAGTGCAATGATTGAGTACTATAAAGCAAATGGTATTAAAGACAGACTACCTAAACTAAAATAGTAACTCTCTACTTCCCGCCACTCTTTGGTGGGAATAGTTCCACTATACTCTTAAGCAGATGGCATATATCACAAAATTTTAATATTTAAGTATTATGTTATTTAGTAAATTGTAATATTGGTATAGTTCAAAACAGATACTGAATTTTTGAACTATACCAATATTAAATATAAGGAAGATAAATGAATATGAATCGTCGTGATGCACTAAAAGTTGGAGCAGTAGGTGTAGCTGCAGTTGCTGCAACAGCAATGACAGGCTGTACAGAAGCAGAGGCAAAGCCAGCAGATAAAGCAGGCTCAACAAAAGTTCTTGGTAAACATCAGATTGTAGTAATCGGTGGTGGCTTTGGTGGACTTACAGTTGCTAAATCTTTAAAGAAAAAAGATAAAAACTTCGATGTATTAGTTATTGAAAAAAATGACACATTTATGTCTTGTCCTTTTTCTAACACTAACCTTGGTAAATTAGAAGGTATTGATTTAGGTACATTTGTATTTGATTACGCTCAGCCAGTTGAAAAACATGGATATGGTATGTTAAAAGCAGAAGTTACATCAATCGATAGAGCAGCTAAAGAGATTCATACTGCACATGGTATAGTTCAGTATGAAATATTAGTTCTCTCTCCAGGTATTGCATATAATTATGAAAACCAATTCCCAGCATGGTCAAAAGAGAAGATTGCAGAAGTTAAAAGAACTGCTCCGGGTGCACTTGTTCCAGGTTCTGAACATGTTGCATTAGAACGCCAACTTGCTAATATGGAAGATGGTGATGTTGTTATTACTGTTCCAAATGGTAAGTTCCGTTGTCCTCCAGCTCCATTTGAGAGAGCTTCTATGATTGCTGCATATATGGATAAAGAGGATATTAGAGGTAAAGTAATTGTTCTTAACCCTAAGGCTAAGTTTGCTAAGTTTGGTGCATTTATGGAGGCTTGGAAAGATCTTTATGCTGATAGAATAGTTTATATGCCACACTCTAAAATTTTAGATGTTGATACTAAGTCTAAAACAATCTCTTTTAAAACAGTAGTTAAAAGAACTGATGTTGTTGGCTTAGGTGGTGAAAAATCAGTTAATAAGACAGTTAAATATGAAGTACTGAACCTGATTCCTGACAATAAAGCTAATCCTGTTGTTGAGATGGCTACTCTAGAAACTTCTAAAGATGCATTTGGTAAAGTTCTTATGAATGGCTGTTCATTCCAAACAAAGACAGATAAAGATGTTTATGCTGTTGGTGATGTTGTTGCTCACGCAATCCCGCCAAGTGGTCAAACTGCTAGCTGGTCTGGAAAACAGTGTGCTGATGAGATTGCTCACCGCTTACATGGAAAAGCTTACTCTCTTGCAGTTAAAGCTGCTCCTGTTAAGGCTGGTAATGTATGTTACTCAATGGTTGGTGACAGACCAGAAGAGGCTATTATGGTTACTCACGACTTTAGTTGGACTGGTAGCGTTATTAAAGGGAAAGGTCACGTTCCTAAAGCTGCTAGCGGTAAGTTCCGTTCAAAAGGTACAGCAAAAGCTACTCGTGACTGGTACAGTGGTGCTATGGCAGATCTATTTAGTTAGATGGCAATTAAGAAGAGGGAGATACTCTCTTCTTGGTTTTAACTAGAAACTAACTGTAGTTTTTAGTTAAAATCTACTTCTTTGCTTTATATGTCTGATTGATTTACTCCTACGTAGAATAAACGTAAGAGCGTGAGAGAGGGTGTTTAAATCTATTTTTTAAACATATCAGCATAGAGAGCGTTTGCCCAATTATATACTGATTTTCCATTTACTTCTCCATCTTTCTTCCAATTTTCACTACCAGAAGTGTCTGTAAAGCTAAATGTTGCACTTGTTTTATCATATGCATATTCAGAGTAAATATATATCGCTTTTTCAGGTTTAGTTGCAACTACAGAAAAGCAAGTTGTAACTGGCGATTCCCATTTTACAGCTGGAGTTTTATTGATTTTTTGTGCTATAAGTTTTGCAACAAAATGACCCTCAGAGTTTGAAGTGTTACCAGACTTTGAGAATCCCATAGGACGAGAGTCACCAGTGATAAATACATTCTCTAGGCCATTAACCTCATATGTTAAAGGATTAATATCACCCTCAAGCATATTCTTCGCATCTCTAGCTACTCCAGCTCTCTCTAAGATCTTAGCACCTCTCACGTGAGGATAGAAAGCAGCTTCTTCAAACTCTATTTCATCAAAGTCTGTTTCTACTATTTTGTTATCAAGGTCAATATTTTTAATATTAGTATTAGGCATATACTCTATATAATCACTGTAAAGCTCATCAAAAGCTGATTGGAAGCCATCTTTTTTGATAGTTATAGCATTGTTTTCATCAAGTAGTATAACTTTAGCTTTGAGACCTTTTTCCTTGAAATAGTCTGCAATAATACAAGCTCTCTCATATGGTGCAGGAAGACATCTATAGTTTCCACTCGGAACTGTTAGAATAAAGTTACCGCTTTTAAAGTTTTGAACCTTGTTTTTGAGAGTAATATGTTCAGAGCCTGGTATAAAACCGGCTGGATACTCCTGTCTAAGTCTTGTCTCAAAGGCAATGTCTTTAGTCCAGCGTGAGTAATCGTAATCGATACCTGGTGCAAAAACTAAGTAGTCAAAGCTAATATCACCATTGCTTGTCTTTAGGATACGATTCTCTTTATCAAGTCCTGTCGCAGTTGCATGAAAGTATGTATAGTTATTCTCTCTTGCAGCTTGTAGGTAGTCATGAGTCAAATACTCTAAATCGATTTTATCAACAAGCCAGAGATTACTCATAGGGCATGATATAAACTCATGTCTCTGCTCAACTAAGATTACATCTGTGTTTGGAGCAAATATTTTTGTGTATTTTGCAATTGATAGTCCGGACCAACCACCACCTACAACAACTACTCTAGGGTTCTTACTGTCGGCAATTGGTGCCTTATAGTCAGTTGATGTTGTGTTTTTAGTAGATTTTGTATTTGGTTGTGGGTCGTTTGCATTAGAACATCCTGCAACAGCTGTTGCGGCAACAGCTATTCCTGAAAGTTGTAAAGCTTTTCTTCTTGATATAGCCATTGGGACGTCCTTTATTTAATAATTATT
>JBDLHW010000144.1:0-5269 GCA_039715155.1 Campylobacterota bacterium
ATACCATGATACCGTGGCAGCCAACTTCCACAAACATCTCTAGAGCTTACCTCTACAGCCTCACCCATCGCACGGATATTCGCAAGTAAATTAGCATGAGTCAGCGTCACACCCTTAGGGTCTCCTGTACTGCCGGAGGTATACTGAATAAACGCTATGTCTTCACTATGTAAAACCGGACGTACAACTTTAAGTGATGACCTAAGAAGTTCAGAAGCTGATAAAATTTGCTCAAGGGCTGGAACACGAGACTGCAGAAGATGTGCGATAGGAACTGCCTCTGGCACTGTAATGAGTATATTTGCAAGGCAGTTTTGTAAGATTCGTGTGTGTCGGAGTATATGCTCTTCAAGTTGAGATGCTCTTGCAGGAGGATAGATAGGAACGGGTATACCCCCTGCAATTAAAATACCGAAAAAACTAAAAAAATACTCCCTTGAAGTGGGCAGCATAATCGCAACGGTATCGCCCATTTTCAAACCCTCTTTCTGCAAAGATGCAGCAACTTTCTCTGCATTCATCTGAAGCTCGGCATAGCTTATAACCTCTCCTTTGCCATCATCTTGATAAAACTGTATATGGGGACGTTCAGGATGATGCAGTACATGCCACTCCAACAACTCAACTAAAGTCTGCACTTCAGAAGGTACATCAGAGGTCCTCAGGGTATCTATTACTGGCTCTTGTGTAGCTGATATATCAATATAATCAAGACGGGTCTCTTGTATAGCACGCAATAAATCTCTCGGAGTCTGTGTTTGGGCGAAAGCCTGCTCAGGAAGCGTTACTTTAAATTTAGATTCAACCCTCGATATCAGTTCAACTCGAGCCAGACTATCTAATCCTAAATCTTTGTCAAAAGTGTTCTCAAGCGTAATATTCTCTACAAGAACGTGACCAGAATGAACTTCTGCACAGACATCATGAACCACTTTTAAAAGAGCCCTCTCTTGTTGTTCTAATAGAATTCTATTTTGCTCACCTTTCATAATCTACTCAGCTTTTTATCAATTATACCAAATAAAATATTAGAGGCAATAAAAAATTATCAAAGGAAAAACTAGCTATTAAAAACCTCATTTTAATATTTTTTAGCCATAACTGCGCATTATTTAAGAGGGGTATTTAGATTGAGTATAGTAACAGCTTCTTCAACAGCACTGTTAACTCCATTTAAAAATGGAAAATTAGAATGAGCAGTCAAAAGACTGCTCGAGGGAATAGAGGACTAGGATTAATCCTAGTTTTTACTTCATTGCGCCTTCGATAGCACCAATTACCTTTTTCTCTAGTTTAACAAGAAGAGGGTGAGCTTTAGAATCCTGTGGAGCTGTACTTGGACGAACAAATAAAACTGTTGTTTTACCATCTTTTTCTGTCATAGTAATACGAATTGGACAATAAGCCATCATCGTTGAATCTGCATTGATAATAGTATTACCAAATTTACCATTACATGCAACGACAGTTCTAACCCCTGTTAAACCTGCTGTGTTAAAGAAGTAAAGTTCGTACCACACGGCTCTACAGATAAATATCTTTTCTATGATTTTAATACCTAAATCTCACTTTAAAGCTTTTTAGATATAATTGCGCATTATTTAAAAAGGGAAACTTAGATGAATATAGTAACAGGTTCTTCAACAGCACTTATAACTCCATTTAAAAATGGAAAATTAGATGAGCAGACTTACGCTGCACTCATTCAACGTCAAATCAATAACGGTATGGATGCAGTATGTCCAGTTGGAACTACTGGTGAGAGTGCCACTCTTACAGCAGGTGAAGATATCAGATGTATGGAAATTGCAGTTGAAGTTTGTAAGGGAACTAATACAAAAGTATTGGCTGGTGCTGGAAGCAACTCAACATCAGAAGCGATAAATGCTGCAAAAAATGCACAGAAGTGTGGTGTTGATGCTATTTTCTCAGTAGCACCTTACTATGTAAAACCATCTCAAGAGGGTCTATACCAACACTATAAAGCAATTGCCAGCTCAGTTCCTGAGCTTCCTTTTATGCTTTATAATGTACCAGGACGTACTGTTGTTGACATCAGTGCCGACACAGTAATAAGACTTTTTGATGATTTACCAAACATCTATGGTATCAAAGAAGCTACAGGTTCTTTAGAGAGAGCAGTTGAGCTTCTTTCTCGCCGCCCTGATCTTAAAGTATTTTCTGGTGATGATGCTATCGACTACCCTATTTTAGCGAACGGTGGAGCTGGTATCACTTCTGTTACTTCTAACCTTATGCCTGACCTAAAATCTGAGCTAGTTAGATTAGTACATAAGGGTGACTTTGCTGGAGCAAAAGCTATCAACGACAAACTCTACCCTCTAAACTCAGTTATGTTTTGTGAAGCGAACCCTATCCCTATCAAAGCTGCTATGTACATAGCTGGACTAACTGATACTTTAGAGTATAGACTTCCTCTGACTCCTCCAAGTGTAGAGAGTATGAAAAAGATAGAAGAAGTTATGAAAAATTACGACATTAAAGGACTATAAGAATGGAAAAAACAATGACAGGTAAAACTCTTTTTATTAGTGGTGGTACTCGTGGTATCGGTAAAGCAATCGTTTATGAGTTTGCTTCAAAAGGTTGTGATGTTGCGTTTACTTACGCTTCAAGTGCAGACACTGCAAATGAGATCATCGCTGATGTTGAATCACAATATGGTGTAAAGGCGAAAGCTTACAAACTTAATATCTTGGAGCCACTCACTTACAAAGATGTTTATAAGGAGTTTGATGAAGACTTCGATAGACTTGACTTCTTTATCTCAAATGCAATCATCTCAGGTCGTGCTGTTGTTGGTGGTTTTGCTCCATTTATGAGACTTAAACCAAAAGGTCTTGGCAACATCTACACTGCGACTGTTGAAGCGTTTGTTGTTGGTGCTCAAGAGGCTGCAAAAAGAATGGAGAAAGTTGGTGGTGGTTCTATCATCTCTATGAGTTCAACTGGTAACCTTGTTTACACTCCAAACTACTCTGGTCACGGTACGAATAAAGCTGCTGTTGAGACTATGGTACGTTACGCTGCTGCTGAACTTGGTGAGAAAAACATCAGAGTAAACGCAGTAAGCGGTGGTCCAATCGATACTGACGCTCTTAAAGCTTTCCCTAACTACGAAGAAGTAAAAGCGGAAGTTGTAAACCGTTCTCCACTCTCACGTATGGGTGATGCTACAGACTTAACAGGTGCTTGTTCATTCCTATGTTCAGATGCAGCTTCATGGTTAACTGGTCAAGCTATCGTAATTGATGGTGGGACTTCTTTCCAATAAACTACGTATAATCTCTACCTCATTTGAGGTAGAAACTCTTACTGCAAGGAAATAATATGCAAGATCCAAACCTTTTTGAAATGTTTGAAAAAATCGTTTATGATAACAATCTAGAACTATTTAAGAGTGAAGTTCAAAAGTTGGATAGTATCAACATACAGAATAAGTATGGCTGGACACTTCTACATATAAGTATCAGAAGAGACAGAACTGATATGGTTAACTTCTTATTAGATAACGGTGCAGATATAAATAAAGTAGACGGTGTTGGCTGGACCCCTCTTATGGAAGCCATAATGGATGATATGCCAAATCTATGCAAGCTCCTCGTAGAACGTGGTGCAGATAAGTCAATTGCCAATGCCAGAGGGGTAACTGCTCCTATGCTTGCTCAAAAATTTGGACGTGCAAGCATGTATGAATATCTAGGCTAAGAAGCTTAGATACTTTTAGAGTAGCGTTTTTAACGTTTTAAACTCGAACCCTGATATCTTTGAAACAGCAGAATTAGTAATATTACCCTTAAAAATATTTACCCCTAAAGCAAGAGAAGAATCATCTTTAATAGCCTCAACACTTCCCATGTTAGCCAGTTTTTGGACATAAGGAAAGGTAGCATTAGTTAAAGCCAAAGTGGCAGTTTTAGGGTAAGCGCCCGGCATATTTGCTACACAGTAGTGAAGTACACCCTTGTCTATAAAAATGGGATCAGTATGCGTTGTTGGACGTGAGCTTTCAGATATACCACCTTGGTCAATTGTAATATCAACTAAGACACTCCCCTTTTTCATCCCTTCTAACATCTCTTTTGTTATAAGCTTTGGTGTTGAAGCTCCACCGTGAATCAATACTGTGCTGATTACTACATCTGATTTTTTTAACAGTTCTTCGAGTTTAGATGCTGAGTAAAGTTCTGTTTTTACTAAAGGAAGTGATTTTTTCATCTCCTCTAGCTTCGGTGATGAACGATTAATTACTGTAACATTAGCACCGAGTCCATATGCTACTTCGCTTGCTCCATACCCTGCGTTTCCTGCACCTATTACTAAGACATTTGCACTATCAACTCCATCAGCACCACTGATTAAAACACCTTCACCGCCTTGGTAACGACTGAGAAGATGTGCTGCTACTGTTGGAGCCATTCTGCCGGCTATCTGACTCATAGGTTTTAGCAGTGGAAGCTCACCACCCTTTGCCACAGTCTCATATGCTATAGCACAAAGTTTTTTCTCAACTAAAACAGAAGTAAGTTCTTTCAAAGGTGCAAGATGAAGATAGCAAAAGAGTGTATGTTTTTCATCTAGCAGTTCATACTCAGACGGTTGCGGCTCTTTCACCTTTACAATCAGTGTAGCTCCCTCATATACTTCTTTAGCACTCCCTACAATAATCGCACCAGATTTAAGATACTCATCATCACTAAAACCACTACCCTCACCCGCGCTTCTTTGTATAAACACCTCATGCCCATCTTTTACAAATTCTAACACATTTGACGGGGTAGCACCGACTCTATACTCATCAGTTTTTACCTCTTTTGGAACTCCTATAGTCATTATTTCCACACGCCTTCGATGCTTTCACCACAATATGGACAAGCACCATTTTCATCCAGATCATTCGTCACAAACTGTCCTATATGCCCTCTTCTGTCAATAACTCTCTTAGAACACTTCGGACAATATGTAGACTCAAAATCTTCATCATCAACATTACCGACATAGAGATATTTGAGTCCCTCTTCCTGCCCTATCTTATATGCACGTCTGAGTGTTGAGACTGGAGTACGAGGAACATCAAGCATTTTATACATTGGATGAAAAGCAGAGAGGTGCCATGGTATAGATTTGTCAACACTGGCTATAAATTTTGCAATCTCACGTATCTCTTCATCGGAGTCATTTTTACCTTGAATAAGAAGAGTCGTTATCTCTATCCATATTCCTTTAGCGTGAGCATACCTGACTGCTT
>JBDLHW010000145.1:0-5253 GCA_039715155.1 Campylobacterota bacterium
ATTGCACTTATTGGAATTAGCTCACGTAACTCACTGCTTCTCATAGACTTCACAAAGTCACTGATGGATGAAAAAGGAATGCATAAAGCAGAAGCTATCGCATACGCAACGTCAACACGTGCTAAGCCTATTTTCTTAACTGCCGCAGCAATTATCCTTGCTTCAACTCTTCTTGCTGGAGATGCAGTATTTGGCGGTCTTGGAGTTGCCCTTATATTTGGAACAGTTGCAGCAGTAGTTGCTTCACTTATTATCGTTCCTGTACTTCTATATATGACTGACCTAGAGGCACACTTTCATTTTCATGAGAAAAAAGCAGTATCTATCAACGATCCACTTTAATCTATACTCATACAATGCACTTTTCAAGTGTATTGTATGTTAAAATTTCAGTGTTTGGAAGTTAAAAGAGTTTTCTTCTTCTCCTGTTGAGAAGAAGAAAGAAGAGTGCTTGGTTATATACGAGCGTAGTTAACGCTGATACAAGCATCTAAGCCTGCAAGTTCAGCTAAAGTTGTCTCATCAACAGTGTTATCAACCAGGATAACTGCTAAAGCTTGAGACTCGTTATTTCTTGAAAGTGCAAAGTCTGCAATATTAACATTATGGTTTGCTAAAGTAGTACCTATACTGCCGACAACACCTGGAACATCACTATTTTTAAAGAGGATCATATCACCTTTAAGAGCGACCTCAATATCAAATCCGTCGATTGCTACAATACGCTTCACACCATCATCAAAGATAGTAGCAGATATAGTTGTTGTACCCTCAGCAGTTGTTAGTTTTACAGTGATAAGGTTTTTAAATACTGCAGATTCAGCTAAAGCTTCTGACTCTATTTTAATGCCTTTCTCTTTAGCTACGAAATCTGCATTTACGTAGTTGATAGTATCGCCACTGTTTTGACTCATAGCACCAACTGCAACAAATGTAGCAAGGGAGTCAACATACTCAGCTATCTCACCATGGCCAGATACTTTAATCGCAATGATTTGAGACTTACTCATCTGTGACTCTAAGAAACCGATTTTTTGTCCCATCTCTAAGAAAGGTTTAACAAAAGATGGTATTTTAGACTCATCTATAGGCAGGTTCATAGCGTGAGGATATGCTATACCTTTTGCTGCTTCCATTGCATTTTGGGCAGCTTGAGTCCCGATGTTATACTGAGACTCAAAAGTATTCGCACCCAAGTGAGGAGAGACAGTTACATTATCGAGATCTAAAAGCGGGTGATCAGTTGCCGGTTCTTTATTAAATACATCTATACCTGCAAAACGGATTTTACCGTTTTTGAGGTTGTTATAAAGAGCCTCTTCATTATAAAGACCACCACGAGCACAGTTAATTACAACTACACCATCTTTCATCTTTGCAAACTCTGCCTCATCTATCATACCGACAGTCTCTTGATTTTTTGGAGTATGAATCGTGATAATGTCACACGCTAAAATATCTTCAAAGTTTTTAGTATAAGTCATATCTAAATCCGTAACTTTAGATGGGTGGATATATGGGTCAAACGCTACAATATCCATCTCAAAAGCCTGTGCACGTTTAGCAACACGTGAACCGATATTACCAAAACCGATAACACCAAGTTTTTTGCCTTTCATCTCATGTCCGTACCACTTCTCACGTTTCCAGACTCTCTGGTTTTTAAGGTGATCATGTGAGTATGGAAACATTCTCATACATGAAAGCATATGAGCCATAGTAAGCTCAACCGCAGCGATAGTGTTTGCAGTAGGTACATTCATAACAATGATACCCTCTTTAGAACACCCTGGGATATCAACATTGTCAACACCAACACCGGCACGAACAATTGCTTTCATATTTGTTGCATGCTTGATAAAATTAGCATCTACATCTGTAGAACTTCTAGTGATTGCTACATCAGCTGTAGGGATAATCTTTTCAACTAGCTCGGTTTTATCAATATCTGCTGCCATTATAAAGTTTATATTCTCATCATTTTTAAGCATTTCTAAACCAGCTTCATGAATATGGTCACAAACTACTACTGTATGTTTTTGCATTTAGTATTCCTCTTTGTACGGCTTTACACTTGCCGAAATTTGATAGTTTTTTAGTACTTTTACTAAAGAATTTAATTTATTTACATCTTGTGAATAAATAAGTAACTCCACACCCTCTCTATCTTTTTTAAGATAATGTCTAAGTTTATGCTGTTTTAGTTCCTCTTTGAGACAAAAGAGTTGATAAGGATCTAAAAGAGAAGCAGATAACTTATAGGTAATAGTTTTAGTTATTTTTTCATCTAAGTCAACTTGTACATAGACTTCATTAACTGGATAGGAATACCCTAATCGTTGAGTCTTTGAAAAATGATTTAGCCAAACTTTTTCTGGTTTTTTTTGAACTACCTCACTACGAAGAGCGAGTGGTTCACTATCTCCAAACTCAACAGATGAGTTAATGGAGATGAGAAAGAAGATTATAAAAACAGCTACCCCTAGTGCTATAAGAGGAGCAAACCATCTTAAAAGCTTTTGCATCTGTTTATAATCTTTGCATTTTAATGCTTATTTAAATTTATCTTTAATTAAATCACCAAGAGAGTGTGTTTCATTATCATTGATCTCTTCAAGCATTGCTTGATTTTTAAGGTAGTCTAATTTTTTAACAGATAAACGGATACGGTCACGTTTAGTATCGATAACAGCGATAGCCGCTTCAATCTCTTGACCAGCTTCTAACTCCTCTTTTACAAGTGGAGCTAAATCTTCATCACGGATAAGCGCATCAACACCATCCTCTAAAGAAACAAATACACCGAAATCTTTAATGTCACGGATTGTACCGTTAACAATAGAGCTTGTGTTATGAGTTGTAGCAAACTTGTCAATAGGAGACTCTAAAAGAGTTTTTCTGTTGAGAGATATTTTTTGATCTTCAGAGTTGATTTTAGCGATTTTAACTTCAACCTCTTCACCAGACTTTAAAACATCTTTACATTTTGTGTTTTTATCCCATGAGATATCTTGGTTATGTAAAAGACCTTCAACACCAGCAATACGAACAAATGCACCAAAATCAGTAAGTGAAGTAACAGTACCAGTTACAACATCACCCTCATTGTAGTTCTTTAAGAACTCATCAAATGGTTTTGGTAAAAGTCTCTTAAGTGAAACACGTAATTTGTGAGTCTTAGAGTTGATTTCAATAACTTCAACATCAATCTCTTGACCAACAGTTAAGTAGTCATTAGGGTTTTTAACGTTTTTATTCCAGCTGATCTCTGAAATATGTAAGAAACCTTCAATATCATTACCAAGGTCAACAAATACACCGTATGCTTCAATATTTGAAACAGTTACAGTAATAGTATCACCTTCATCTAACTCAGACTCAACTTCTGCCCATGGATCTGGAAGAACAGCTTTGATTGAAAGTGAAAGGTGACGCTTGTCTTTATCGTAAGATATAGCTTTAACAGTTACAACATCACCCTCTTTGTAAAGTTTTGATGGGTTAACCGGACCTTTATAAGAGATCTCATTATAGTGTACTAGACCATCAACACCACCAACATCTACGAACATACCGTAGCTAGTGATTTTTTTGATTGTACCTTCAACAATAACATCATCTGCCATTAGTTGATCAATAATCTCTTTTTTCTTCTTACGCTCTTCATTAAATAGTTTACGACGAGAAACGATAATTGAGTTCTCTGTAGGATCTATTTTAATAACCTGAGCTTTGATCTTACGACCAACAACATCATCTGTGTCTTTAAACGCAGCCAACGAACGTGGCATAAAGAATGCAACTGCATCTGCTTCTACTACATAACCACCACGGTTTTTCTTAGTGATAACACCTTCAATAACTAACTCTTCAAAGTCATCTTTGTTTGCATCGATAAACGCAATAGTCTTCTCTTGCTCTAAAACTTTTTTGTAAGATATCTTAGGACGCTCATTGTAGTATCCTGTTACCATTACTTTTATCTTATCGCCAGTATTAAACTTTAGTTCACCATCTTCACTGATTTCATCTAAACTTAAAATACCTTCTAGCTTATCGCCAACACCAACTAATGCTCTATTCTCGTCTGCTTGAATCTCAACGATTTCACCCTCTACTACGCGGCTTGTCTCTTGTTGTTTTTCACTTGCTGCAAACATCTCTGCAAAATTTTCTTCTTCTTCAAATGATTCGTTATCGAACGCCATTACCTATCCTCTGTTACATAAAAATTGTCGTGATTATATCTAAAAAATGATAATAGGGATATTAAATGTATGAAAATTTGTGAAAGGAAGAAGAGAGTGTTAAGAAAAACTGGATTACTTAACACTCTTTTGTATTGAATCTATAACGTTTTGAATAATCCAATCAGGAGTAGAAGCGCCGGCACTGATACCACAGAACTTTTTATCTTTAAACCAAGAGTAGTCTAAATCATTTTCGTCTTCTATATGATGAGAATTAGCACAGTAGTCGTGTGAAATACTGGAGAGCTGTTTAGTGTTTGATGAGTTTTTACCACCGATTATTATCATTACATCAGCTTTTTTTGAAATCTTTCTAACCGCTTCTTGATTTTCAAAAGTTGCATTACATATAGTATTAAAGACTCTAACCTCTTTATGACGGGGAATAAGATAGTTTGCTATCTCCATATAATCTTCTACTTTTCTTGTAGTTTGAGCGATTAAGGCTATCTTCTCATGAAGTTTTAGCTCCACTAAATCAAAAACATTTGTTACAACTGTTGCACCATGAGTAGCGTATGATTTTACACCTTTAATTTCAGGGTGTGCTTCATCTCCAAAGATAATAACATCATAACCGGCCTCACTCATCTCTTGAGCTATCTCTTGAGGTTTTGTTACAAAGGGGCAAGTTGCATCAACTACATCTACCCCAGAAGCTTTTAACTTGCTAAGTTCATCCTTGACTATACCATGGGTTCTGACAATAGCTTTTTCACCAGGTTCAAATGCTGTAAAATCTTCAACAAGCCCAACTTTATAATCTGCATCAAGTCTTGCAATCTCTTTTGAGTTATGAATCAAAGGACCGTAAGTAGAAGAGTTTTTATTCTCTTCAGCTATTTTTATAGCTCTCTTAACACCAAAACAGAAACCATAATTCTCAGCTAGTTCTATCTTCATAATTAACTCAACTCTACTTTTGTAATACGCTGAAGTAATTCAAAAAAGTTTGGAAAAGATGTGTTTATACACTCTAAATCTGTAACTTCCATGCCACATC
>JBDLHW010000146.1:0-5233 GCA_039715155.1 Campylobacterota bacterium
CTCTGCTTTTGATGGTCATAAATCGAACAGAGATTATGTTAGGGCTTTTAAAACTCGTAAAGTCAAATGCCTCACAGAGTGAAAAAGATACAGCCTATTTGGTAGGAATGCTCTCGCTTATATATCTTCTCTTTGAGATTGAACATAGAGAGTTTCTGCATAAGCTTCGTGTTACAGATGAGATAGAAGAGGCAATGTTTGAAGCAACAGGTTTTTTCGGACAGCTTTTAACAATGACTAGATATGTCGAAAATATAGATACTAAAGAGATAAATAAGTTTATCAAAAAGCATAAGATCAATGTAGATGAGATGAATACTCTAATAGCTGACGCAATGATTAGAGTGAATCTTTTTGATGAAATAATACAGGATGGGTTTTAAGTCACTTCGCTACACAAACACTGCACACTTTGACGGTATACTTGTGTAAAAAAAGGAGAACCTTATGTGTATTCCTAGTGTAGCTACGGGCTCAAAAGATAGTGGTTACGTAGATGATAAACCGGCAAAGCATGTAGAAAAAGTCTCTCAAAGAGAGTTCGAAGAGGGTGATCCGGGTTTTGTAGACGAGAGAACAAGTAAGTATAAACCTAAGAAAAAAGAGACATTTTTAGAAACTCTGATAAAAGAGCTGGCAGGGTAGGAACTTGTACTTAGACTCGAGAAGAAATTTTTTAAAGTACGGCTTTTTAAGCTCATCTGTAGTGGTGATGAGTGGTTGCGAGCTCTTTAGTGTAGTCACACCAAGAGAGACTATAGAGTTAGTTCACGCTGATATATTTCCCAAGGCAAAGGAACTAGGTATAAACACCTTCGTTTATATGGGCATAGTCTTGAATCATTCACGTATATTAGATGAAGATAAAGAGTTCATCAAAAATGGTGTCAAGTGGCTAAATGAAGAGGCAGTTGAAAAATATAGCACCACCTACACAAAACTAACATGCAGAGAACGTCAAGATATATTAAAAATTGTTTCACGAGTCAGATGGGGAGATAGCTGGATAAACGAGATGCTCACTTTCGCACTCGAAGCTACGTTTAGTGACCCTGTATATGGAGTCAATAAGAGAAAAAGTGGATGGAAATGGTTGGATTACCAAGGTGGTCTTCCTCGTCCAAAAGAGGCTCTCTTATGAAATACGATGTATGTATTATCGGAAGCGGAGCAGGTGGTTCACCCATAGCGTATGAGCTCTCAAACGCAGGCTACAAGGTAGTAGTTTTGGAGAAGGGAAAAAACTTTACAGAGAAAGATTTTTCCAAAGATGAACTAGCAGTCTCACGTAGAGATAAATTTACTCCTCTTTTAAAAGACGAACAGCATGTTATCAATGAGTATGACGCAGATGGTGACTTTAAGCGCTTTGAGGGAAAAGAGTATAACTGGAGTTTTTGGAACGGTTCGATGGTTGGGGGTTCATCAAATCTGATGAGCGGATATTTTCATAGAATGAAGCCAAATGACTTCAAGCTAGCATCTGTTTATGGTGAGATAGAGGGTGCAAATGTTGTTGACTGGGCTATAAGTTATGAAGAGTTGGAGCCATACTACACTAAGGTTGAAGAAGTAGTCGGTGTAAGCGGAAATGTTGTAGAACATAAATTTCAAGAGCCCCGTTCAACGAAGAACTTTCCATATCCTATGCTTGAGACAAACGGTGTTACAAAATGGTTTGATTCTGCTTGTGGTGCGCTTGGCTTAGAGAGTCTGCCCACTCCAAGGGCTGTTCTACCGGTTTATGCACTGGGAAGAAAAGGGTGTTATTACTCAAACTTCTGTGGGAGCTACGGCTGTGCAAGCGGAGCCAAAGGAAGTGCGCGTGCAGCACTGCTACAGAAGTGTGAAGCTAAGATAATTACAGAAGCTTTTGTATACAGACTTGACTCTGATGATAAAAAAATAAAAAAATTATATTATTACGATAAAGATTTGGAAAGTCAAACTATTGAAGCAGAAATATTTGTCTTATCAGCTCAAGCAATAGAGTCCTCACGTCTGCTACTAAATTCTAAGAATAAATACTTTCCTAATGGTTTAGCAAACTCAAGTGGCGAACTTGGGAAAAATCTCATCTTCTCCGCAGGTGGTTCAGGAGAGGGAAGGTTTGAGTTTGAAAATCTTAACAAGAAACAGCAAGATGAGTTGATGCAGAGAGGTCTTTTTTTTAACCGCTCTTTACAAGACTTGTATGAGTATGAAGAGGAGGGTAAAAAGTATAAGGGTGGGACTATAGACTTTCTCTTTGAGCATCAAAATATAGTATCCAGGGCTAAACGTGAGTTCTATGATAAAGATGGAAATCTTCTTTGGGGTAAGAGACTTTCCGATAAGATTTACAAGAGTCTGACTACCTCACGTGTACTGAGTTTTGAAGTATTTAATGATTGGCTACCAACTGACAAATGTTCAGTTTCCATAGATGAAGAGATCGTAGATAAATTTGGAGTTCCCGTCGGTGCTATCAATCTTTATGGACATTCACATGACCTAGAGGTTGGAGAACATTTAGCAAAAAAAGCGGCTGAAGTTTTACAAAAGATGGGGGCAGTAGATATCAGTATGAGTATATCTTCAGCACCTCCACCAAATTTAGTTGCGGGTGGATGCAGGTTTGGGGATGACCCTAAAACATCAGTTTTAGATAAAAACTGTAAAGCACACGACTTAGAAAACCTCTATGTTACAGATGCCTCTTTTATGCCAACAGGAGGAAGTGTACCTTATACATGGACTATCTATGCTAACTCGTTTAGAGTGGCAGACGTGATTAAGGGAAGGCTCTAGGGAGATACTAGATGGATGTTTTATAACTTATCTCTGCATATCGCTATAGTAAATCATCTGATTTTTACCGTTTTTCTTCGCTTCATACATTGCTCTGTCGGCAAAGTTTTTTAACTCAAAAGAGTCTTTAGTGTCATGGGGGTATTGACTGACACCTATGCTGGCGGATATGCCATTTATGTTATTATCAATTCCATATGGCCTGATTATATTTTCTAGCAGGTTTTTTACCAGTAGAGAGAGCTGTTCATGATTAATCTTATTATAGATACAGACAAACTCATCTCCACCCAAACGGGCGATGAAGTGATCATCACCAAAACCCTCCTTCAAGCGTTCGGCTACTTCTTGTAAAACAGTGTCACCATATTCATGTCCAAACTCGTCATTTACCTCTTTAAAGCCATCGAGGTCAATAAATAGAAGAGCAAAATCAGTGCTGTTCTCCATAGATTCATGCAGTCTGGAGTAGAAGTAGTGTCTATTTGGTAAAGCAGTCAGTGTGTCATGATTAGCTTGATGCTCCATCTCATTTAGCAGTTGTTCTAGCTCCATATTTTTCTTTCTTATCTCTTCTTGGAGTTTTAATACAAATAGAGGAATTGCGGTAACAGCGATTATTAAAGCAGTTATTAGAGGTATATTATTTATCCAAAAAGGATGATAAATAGCCAGAATCAGTATGGCTATGTATGTCCCACCTAGCGATATTGGGAAAAAAGCTTTTCCAAAACGAATGGTATAGCCAATGATAATCCACATATAAAGGGGGTTGAAAATTATTCCATTTTCACCATAGACCCATACACCTAGGGTTACTGAGAATATATCAACAGAAAGTATAGCAACTTTTCTTAATGATATGTTTTGATTAGGTAATGTTTTTAATCCTATCAGATGTAAAACTGACAAAATCAAAAATACAAAAGTATAGTAAGAAGCCGTATCAGCAACTTCTGCTAATTGATCATTGCTGGATTGAGTTGTGTAATAGATAAAGAGCAGGAGAACAAAGATAAATAGTATACGAACATAGGCTTGAACCATTTCGTGTTGATAAAAAAAGTTAGTCGAATACTTACTCATAAGTTATACTTTTATTTATTTAATACTCTTATAGTATAAATCAAAAAAACTAAAAACTTAATACAAAAAGATTTTTTTTATAAAAAATGGTTACTAAGCTACCCATATTTTTTTATAAAGAGCCTGAACAAGGGATTTGAGTACATTTTGATGACAATTAATTATTTGTAATATTTTAATAAATTTCAGATAGTAGATATTATTAGATTAATGATTTTAGAAAGACTTGTAAATATTTATGATTAAATTTATTTTCCATGGATGGGTCCTGCATCATAAGTTTTAGAGCTTCAAAGTAGGTGTGTTTTTTTCTATGTGGCCTGTTGTTTGTTAGTGCATCAAAAACGTCACAAATTGCTAAAATAGAGGCAAATTTACTGATTTGATGCGCATAGAGTTTGTCAGGATAGCCACTTCCGTCATGTCGTTCATGGTGATGTTTAACAGCATCTATAACATATGGGTCATGAATATGATTGTGCATAATGATTTCAACACTGTATTTTGGATGCTGCTGGACTATTTCAAACTCTTTAGGATCTAGCTCTGAATCTTTTTTGAGAATCTCCTGATTGACTGTGAGGAGACCTAAGTCATGTAAGAGACCGGCAGTACCAAGTGATAGAAGTTCATTCTCATTAAAGTTGAGAAAATGACCAAGGCTTACGGCGTATATGGCGACGTGAAGAGAGTGATAATGTACCTGATAATCATCTACAAAATATTGTATGCTCTCTTTGAGATACTTCTTTTTGCTTTTAATTAAAAAAATAATGTTTTTTACAATTGATTCTATACATGATACCTTGAATGAGCTATAATCATCGTCGACTATCTTAGCAAATAGTTTTGAGTTGACCTCATATATAAAGCCAATTGTTTTTTCATTTAAATTTTTGTTGGATTCAACATAAAATGTCAGAGTTTTACAATTTAGTTTTTGCTTTTTATCTGCATTTTTTAATATGTAAAGTTTTTTTTGATTGGATAATATATTATGTACTTTTGTTGTTAAAAGGGTCCCCGCTTCTATAATAATTATGTAGTTCTTATCTTTTTGTATAAAAATATCAAAAGGAGTATTCGTACCCAACCTTAAATTTTTGATATCCAGTGGGACATGAGATACAGTAGGTCTAATATTTTTTTGTACTATTTTCATATATAACTTATATCATATGAAGCCTTGGGTATAAATAAATTTTATTTTTGATTAGGCACATTTTCCGGCAGCACACTTCATTGCAGGTGCTTTTTTCAGACTCTCTGTTCCACATTTTAATGATAGTTTTTTTGTCTCTTTGTCTCGAACACAATCATAAGTCTCTTTAGTGCTTGAGGCTGCTATTACACAATC
>JBDLHW010000147.1:0-5079 GCA_039715155.1 Campylobacterota bacterium
TAATCCAGCAGCATGTCCTGCATGCATAGGAACACGTCCACGTAAATCAGGCAATGCAAAAGTAGTACGCCCATCACCTCCATACGTTGTACCCAGTATTGAAAATAAAGCCTCATTTTGTGAAATGGCTATTAACTGTCCATCACAAAGTGCCCAATTTCTTGGCGCAAAGTTACCGCCAAACATTTTAATCTCTCCTATAAATGCTTCCATTTTTTATCCTTTTTTATAATTAATATTCTTCATACAGTTAAGAGTATAACTTCCCATTGCACTCGAATTGCATCATTCTACCTTAAAATTTAAATATTTTAGTATAATTATATATCATTTATAAAAATAATATATAATTTTACTTTTTCATCACCCACATAAAGCAGATTTTCTTACTTTAGCTTTGCGGATACGCCATGTGTAGATCGTCGAGGTCGATGGAATGTTGTCGTATAAAACATAATTTCATAATATAAACCCTGACGGTTAACTGTTTCAAACTCTCCTTTGAGTTGGTTGGAAACAAGTGTCTGTATCAGTTTAAATCCAAAACCTTTTTCCAATCTTTCCCTATCTGCACCTTGTCCATTGTCACCTATTTTCAAGTGCATCTTTCCACTCTCAGCTGCTAACAAAGTTAAGGCAATTGCCTTGTTCTTCTCTCCCTCTTTAAAAGCATACTTAAATGTATTACTGATAACTTCATTGATGATTAGCCCTATAGGCACGGCCATCTCAAGATCGAGATGTATCGTGTTACAGTCGATCTCACACTGCAGATCTTCAAGAGAGAAACTCTGCTGCAAGTCATCAACAAGACTCTGGATATAGGTCTGCATGTCCACATCATTCATATCATCAAGTTGGTAAAGTTTTTCATGTAAGATCGCCATCGCTTTAATATGCTGTATGGTTTCATCGAACATTCTCTTTGTAGGACTCTCAACCATCCTCATTACCTGAAGGGAAAGCAAACCTGTCATGATCTGAAGGTTATTTTTAACACGGTGATATATCTCACGTAAGAGGATCTTCTTATTTTCCACCTCCAAAGTAAGCTGATGGTGTTTATCATGCAGGTTTTCAATACTTTCCATGACTCTCTTTTCAAGGTCTTTATTGAGACTTCTAAGGTCATCTTTTGTCTTTTGCAGCTTGACAAATACTGTATTGTATCGGTACGCAAGGGCAAAAGAGAAGAGTGCCAGCTCTACAAGGGCTCCTATCTGTGCTGCATGCAGTGAAAAATTGTTCATGGGTACAAGTCCAAGATACATTGCCTCTTCTATCATTGCACCGGTCAGGAAAATACCCCACGCAGTAAGGAAGAATTTGGATTCTGAGCTTCCGTAACGGCGACATATGTAGATACTGGTCAAAAAGAGCCAAATCGCCGAGATAAGAGAGAGTACAGTAATACCCTTTATCACAAATACATAAGGCGCAATAAAAGATAAAAGAACAAAGAGCAAAGAGAGCCACGCAAACAGTGACAACCAGGCAGAACCTCTGGGTAACAAGTCATTGATACGTAAAAACGAAACAGAAAATATGATGGCATAATAATTGGTCAAAGCATAAATAACAGGAATAAAATAACTGTTTAGCTGGGGCAGTTCAGGATAAATGTATTGAAAACCCAAGCCGTTAAGTCCAAGCTGTAAAAAAAGGTTGGCAAAATGGAACTCTACATAGTGTCGGTATATCTTCTCTCTGATCATAAAGTAAAGAATAAGATTGTACAAAACCATGATCAACACAGCACCATAATAGCTGCTTAGCACAAATATCTTACGCGTTTCTTTATAGTAGTACGCCTCTTGTGTCATATGGTCAATACCGATATTTAAAGAGCTCTGTGAATCGATCTTAAAGATGATCTCAAGTGTCTCACCTTTAGGTATGGTATAGGGGATGGCAAACTCATGAGACTTGAGTTTACGTGTCTCAAAAGGGGTTTTGTCTCCAGTGCTGTAAGACTCTACCTTCTTACCATGAAGAAACTTATGTACTTCTATGTGGTCATGCAGGGGGTAGATGAACTGTACCACATGCGCTTCTTCCAGCAATGTGCGGTCAGCAAGCTTCAGGTATATCCATACGGCATCTTCCCTAAAGCCCAGTGTTGTGTCACTCGTAAGTGTTTGGGTAAAGAGTGAGGGGTCACCGTGAAGCGCCTCCACACTGTATTGATGAGATGGGTCTAGAAAGTATCTGGACTCAAGTACATCAACATTCTGTGCAAGGAGCATAACGGTACTAAAAAGGAGTAAAAACAGTTGTTTTAACATGACAATATACGCCTATTAGATTTGACTCCACATCTCTGACATTTAATGATTTTCAAAAAGCTCTTTATATGGTTAATCCATACTCTGTACTATCATTGCTTCACCCTCAAGTAAAGTATAGTATCTTTCACCCTCTTCTGAGTTTTGCATTATTTGAATCTTTGCATCATCTGTTATCTTGTTTATCTGTTCATTTATCTCCAGGGTATAGGCTTGGTTTAAAACCATTACTTCACCTGAAGTTCTTGTATCGTTTCCACAAGCTGTCAGTCCCATTATTGCCAGTACTGCCACTAGTCTATAGATTGTTTTTTTCATACTATTTCTCCCCTCTTATACCATTGTCTGGTATGCGTGTGATGATCTCAACATTGACTGAGCCATCTTCCTGTTCTAACACCTTTACCCTGAGTGGATCATTTGAAGGTCCTGCTTGTAGTGGCATAAAAGGATGTATAGTTTGTGAGGCATTTGCTTTTGTGACATTCATACTGACACTGATGAAGCCCGCTTCTGATACAACAACAGAAACTTCTGATGTTGTGTTATTGTCCGATCTTAACGGGGGTGTTTGTATGAAGGTTGAACCGTTTTCTCTTAATGATGTTAGCACATCAACAACATTGGTTTCAAACCAAAAGAAGCGTTTTATGTCATCAGCACCTACAAAGCTGTATTCACTGCTTGTTGTTCCATCCGTAGTTGTTGTTCCCTCTGTAATGGCTGGGATGTCATTTATAATTGTAACATTAAGCGTAGCTGTATGGGTAAGCTCTAATCCAACATTACCAGAGTCATCTGTCAGAGTAAAGCTGATGGTTAAGAGTCCGTTAGTAAGGTCTGTCAAGTTTGTAAATGAGATATTTTGATCATTAGTGCTTACAAGACCTGAACCTGTAATTGTACCTCCGCCACTGGAGCTAATGCTGTAAGTATAGGTTGATCCTATCTCCGCGCCACTCAAAGATATAGTTCCTTCAGCTGTGCTAAAAGTATCTTGATTAAATGTAACATTGTAATCTGCTGGGGCACTGTTGTCTATGGTGACAGAGAGTGCTTCTGAAGCAAGACTTACATTAG
The DNA here is from genome assembly GCA_039715155.1 of Campylobacterota bacterium. GTDB lineage: Bacteria > Campylobacterota > Campylobacteria > Campylobacterales > Sulfurimonadaceae > Sulfurimonas. Next base: position 3,366 of record JBDLHW010000147.1, read on the forward strand.
CTGAACTATCGGTAGCAGTTGCACTGATAAGATGTGTTCCCGCAGTTAACGCTGAAGTTGTGATGCGCCAGTTGCCATCGGTTGCGATACCTGTTCCAAGCAGTACCCCAGAGTCATTATAAAGCTTTACAGTAGCGTTCACTTCAGCAGTCCCTGTAAATGTTGGCGTAGTATCACTTGTGAGATCATCGCTATCTGAACTTCCGTTGTCACTGGAAGCATCAAGGTCTGGGATGGGTGGTGCTGGTGGTGGGACCACATTTAAAAATTTGGCAATTAGCATTCGCTCATCGCCTACCTCAATGTTTTCTCCTTTACCTGTAATAAGGATATTATTATCGGTATCTAATGTCATAGCACTGACATCTGTTACACTAGATAGTCCTAAATTAGAAGTTGCAACTCCATTGACTCCAAAATCATCATCCAATGTCCCATCTACCAAAAATCGTGCTAAAACAACCTCATTATTAGAAACATCATTTACCTTAGTTCCAAGAACAACCATTTTATTATCTTTTTGAAGAGCAGCACCGACAGGATGACTTCCACTAATGTCTTTCTCTACAATACCATTAACGCCATAAGAACTGTCAAATGATCCATCCTTGTTTAAACGAATTAAAACATATAATGCATTTTCACTTAACGTAAAAAGAACAATCTTGCCATCACTTTGAATAAAGGTCTCCAATAGTAGAAAATCCAAATAAGAGTACTTCGCTCTAGCTAATGCAATATTATGTATCACAGAACCATCATTTCCAAAATTAGTATCAATTAATCCATTCACATGATATCGAGCTGTAAAGAATCCTGGTAAATTCTGCCAAAGACCGTAGTGTCCAGAGACTATAATTTTTCCATCGTCTTGAAGAGCCATACTTCTAGTCTGGTACCAACCACACTCTGGAAAATCAACATAACTATCTAACCTTGACTGTACGATACCATTGTTATCAGGTCCAAAAGTTTTATCGTAAGTACCATCAGCATTTAACCGTACCAATTTTATATTCGTACAAAAAGCATCATTTCGCAATGAACCAGCAGTAAGAATTTTACCATCACTCTGTACGTTTAACGCATAGCCTGTATTATAATGTGTTCCTAGATTATCAACAAGAACTGCTCCTGTTTTATTACCTTCCAAACCAAAAGTAGTATCTAGGTTTCCCCTCGAGTCTTGCTTTGTAATTACCATACTCGTATCATACGAAACATTATCATCATGCACATACGCAATAGTGTTGACTGCAACAAAAGAAGAACTATCTTCTATTTGAGCAGCTTCATAGATACCTGTGTATAAAGGATTAATCGCAGGTGTTTGCTTAGAATACTTTTCTAAGCTAAGTGTATCAAGCAAAGATATTCCTTGAAATCCTGAGAAGAATCCAAAAGTATCACAAACGTACAGACCACTGCTACAAGAAAAGCCATATCCATAATTAAACATACCATCTTCAAGTAGCATTCCGCTAGAACTACCAATAGTGTTGAAACTACCAGCTGCCAATATATGTCCATTAGAAAAAGATATTAATTCACGAAAGTCACTGGTTGGATAACTGCTATTAAAAAAGCCAACCCCCTCCGTACCAAAACTCGTATCTAAATCACCTGGCCTAGCCGATACTGACACAGGCAACAACGCCAGTATCATTGTCATTATTAACAACCTCATATAAACTCCTTGTTGTTATATTTACCC
>JBDLHW010000148.1:0-5078 GCA_039715155.1 Campylobacterota bacterium
CGAGTATTGAGATGAAAATCAAAACAAGAGAATCAGATAAAATAATACCTGCTAAAAAAGAAGCTATCCAAGAAGAGATAGTTGATGCACCTGTACAAGAAGCAGAGTCTAAAGAGACTATCTCACCAGTACAAGACCTAGATTTAAACGAGATTTAATGCCGCATTTACATATAGAAGAGTTCAAAGAGGTGGAGTTTCCATGCTCAAATGATGAGGTTAGTTTTAACTTCATCGCATCAAATTCTAACCATGAAGATGAGAAATTAATATCGGTCACAGTAGATGATGAAGACTTTTTTCTTTTAGTAAAATCAGAAGAGAAGAGATCACTACTCAAGTCTGATAAACTTACTCGTCCCGCTTCTATATATAGTGTTCATAGAGCTCTTTTGGGATATGCTGAGATAGCAAAACTCAATGTAATAGACTCAAATGTTCCGGAGTATCAAAAAAATGTTCACCTTCAAGAAGTCAATGCACTTAAAAAGATAGAGTATTTCGCAGATGATTTTCCAATTGATAGAGAAGTGAGAGTTGAAGTCGGGTTTGGCTCAGGTCGTCATCTTCTTCATCAAGCTGCTGCTAACCCTGATATCCTTTTTATTGGTATTGAGATTCATAGACCTTCGATTGAGCAGGTACTAAAACAGATAAGTATTCAAGAGCTGGATAATCTTCTTGTTTTGGACTATGATGCGAGACTTTTTATGGAACTTATCCCTTCAAATATTGTAGGGAAAGTCTATGTTCACTTTCCTGTTCCTTGGGACAAAAAACCACACAGAAGAGTTATATCAACATCATTTATAGAAGAAGCCAGACGTGTTTTAAAAGTTGATGGACAACTTGAACTGCGTACAGATAGTGAAAACTATTATGCTTACTCTTATGAGACTTTTATCGCATTTAACAAGACTGTATTGCACATTAATAAAAACAAAGATATTGCAATAAGTTCGAAGTATGAAGATAGATGGAAAAAAATGGAGAAGAACATCTATGATGTAACCATGATAAATGAAGAGGAGTCTCAGCCTTTAGTTATTGAGGGTGATTTTAAATTCTCTAAATTTACTGCCTCACGTGAGGAAGTTTTAAAATTACACGCTACTACAGAGAGATTTGAGGGTGGGTTTATTCATTTTGAGAGAGTATATAGAACTCAAAATGGTGTTATGCTTCGTGTCTCTATGGGTAGTTTTGACAGGCCGGAACATACTTATATACTTATTGATGGAAGTGATATTTCATACTACCCTGAAATTCCACTCAAATCAAAAAGTAATCTTACAGCACACAAGTTCTTAGATAAGGTTCTTAATGGATAAAGTAATAATCGCTGACAACCTCTCCTTAGCATATTCAAATAATGAAACAATTATCAATAAGGTAAATTTTTCTGTCAACTCTGGCAGTTTTATCTTTATAACCGGTGCCAGTGGTAGTGGAAAATCAACACTTCTCAAATCTATGTATGGCGCACTGAAACCTAAAGAGGGTAGTTTGGTTGTTGGTGGTGTTGAACTGCGCGGTGTGTCTGGCGGTAAATTGAACTTTTTGAGAAAGCATATAGGTATTGTTTTTCAAGATTATAAACTTGTTAAAGAGTGGACGATTGAGAAAAACATTATGTTACCACTCATCATAAACGGATACGAAAAAACTGTAACCCAAAACCAGGTTGACTCACTGCTCAAGCATGTCCGTCTCAAGCATCAAGCCGGAAAGTACCCTTTAGAGCTTAGTGGTGGTGAGCAGCAGCGTGTGGCAATGGCCAGAGCACTCTCCCATAATCCGATTCTTATCTTAGCAGATGAGCCTACGGGTAATCTTGATGACTACTCATCACAACTTATATGGAATCTTTTAGAAGGTGCAAACTCTCAACTTAAAACTACGGTTATCGTTGTTACCCACCATATTCCAGAGACTATGAATGTTGATTATAAACATTATCATATAGAGTACGGGAGCATACATGAAGTCAATTAAGAATCATCTCTCCTTAGTAGTTGCACTGCTTAGTATTCTTTTTTCTCTGCAAGTTTTTATTATTGTTGATAGGTCAATTGATTCATATAAAGAAAATTTAGCAACTTTATATTCAGTAGTAGTGGTTTCAAATAAAAGATTAGATAACAAAACAGTTGTTGACTCAAATAAAATAGTAGCAGAGGTTTCAGCTTTAACACCGGACAGTGTAATCGAGAGATTAAACACAGGTATGACAAAGAAGAATATGGAACTTCTAAAGCTTACTCTTCCAAAGTTCTATAAGATAAAACTGACACACTATCCAACACCAAAAGAGATAGAGAGTTTGACTAAAAACCTCTTGAGTAATAAATCTATTACTAAAGTAGAGAACTTTTCTCATAACCATGATACGACATATAAATTACTACTTCTCTTTAAGAGTGTAATCTCTGTTTTTTCAGTTTCAGTATTTGTTGTAACTATTTTACTTATCTTTAAAGAGCTTAGAATATGGCAGTTTAAACACAATGAACGTATGAGTATTATGGGACTCTTTGGTGCACCAACATGGCTGCGTTCGGCGGTTCTTTTTAGACTCTCTATAGTTGATGCTCTCATAGCAAGTGCTTTGGCTTTTGGGCTTTTTTCATATATTTCTTCAAGTGCGTGGGTTTTAGAACAGTTTGATTATATAGGTATAAAAATTACTATTTTTGATCCTATCTATGATTTTTTACTGCTTTTAGGCGTATCAGTTTTCTTATCCATAATGTTAGCATCTATGATTGTTTTAGGACATAAAGAAGAGGTATGATACGTTTACTTTTTGCCTTAATCTTAGTTGTCTCATTTTTAAATGCTAAAGATGATATCAATAAAAAAATCTCTAAAACAAACTCTAAAATGAGTTCATACTCGAAAAACTACTCAAATATAAATAAGAAAATGGCAAAGACTGCAAAAGCTATTTTAAAACAGAAAAAAGAGCTTGAAAAACAGAACAAATTTCTCAAAAAACTGAAAAAAGAGCTAGGAGTCAAAGAGAGTTCTTATAAAGAAAACTCTACACAGCTTGTTCAACTCAGAGGTTATCAAAATGAGTTGAAAAAAGAGCAAAACTCCATAGAGGAAGAGCTTGTTTTTGTAATAGCTCAGAGTGTTTCTCTCTCTGTGATATTAGAGGAGGATCATGCTGTAAATGCAGAGTCCCTCATGGAGTTTGAAGTATTAAATAAGATGCTCAATGCATCTAAAGAGCGAGCAAAAAAGTTAAATAAAAAGTTTTATTCAAATTCTAAAAATATAGACGTTTTAAAAGGTCAGACACAGAGACTTGAAGTGGCAATTTCTAATATTGATAAAAAAAGAAAAAAGTTGCTTAAAACGAAAAAAGCGAATAAAAAAGCACTTAAAAAGCTAAAACTGGCAAAAGCCTCTTACAAAAAAGAGTTGAAAAAGCTTATTAGCAAACAAAATGCTCTGAAGAAAACGCTTGCACAGCTAAATATTATCAAAATAGATGAAGCCAAAAAGGCAAAACAGGAAAAAGAGAGAAAAGCGGCATTTAAACGTAAAAGTATAGTCTCAAATGAGAATCTGCCAAAGGTTAAAAAACATGGTAGCTCTTATCAAGCTATCAAGACTAAAAGATATAGAGGACCTAAGACGATAGCTCCACTGGACTCATACACTATGACTAAAAAATATGGTACTTATACTGATCCAATCTACGGAATAAAAATCTTTAATGAGTCTATCTCTTTAAAACCAAGAAAAGCAAACTCTAAAGTTAAGACTGTATTTAACGGTAAAATTATTTATGCTGATAAAACAGCAGTTTTAGACAATATTGTAATTGTAGAGCATAAAGATGGACTTCACACTATTTATGCAAACCTTTCTCAAATCTCCCCAAATGTCAAAAAAGGTAAAAAGATTAAAAAAGGTTATACTATTGGTCGTGTTAGTGAGGAACTTGTCTTTGAGGTTACTCAAAAATCCTACCATATAAATCCAATTAGACTCTTTCAGTAATAGAATTAATATTGTATTAATTCTAGGCGAGCTATAATAATGCTAATAATAAACAGGAAATGTTATGGATGAAATAAAAGAGAAGCAGACCGAACAACGTAACATGTATTACTATAACCAGATTCTTAATGCTGAGAGAAATAAAAAGGCTGCTCAAACAAGAAAAACCAAGGCGAGAAGCTTTGGTGCTAAAAAAGTTGATTTTAAAGACTATATCTATGTCCCTGATGAGTGGGAAGGTGTTGCGTATACACTCTATATACTCGTAGTTCCTTATCTGGTAGGAAGTCTGTTCCTGTTTTTAACTATCGCTAGAGGTAATATAGACAACTACCAGATGCTTGACACTTCTTCTTTTCCTATAGTCTGGGCGATTGGGTATGAGATTGTTGCCATTATCATGCTTATATGGATTACCATACTCTTTTTACAGTATGATGGAGAAGAGGACTAAAGTTTCATATATCTGAAATCTAAGCAATTTTGGCTATAATTTCAAAAATATAAAACAGAGAAATATATGAACTTTATTCAAACTCGCGGATTCGACAAAAATAAACCTCAAACAGTAACATTTTCACAAGCAATACTTTCACCAATAGCCTCTTTTGGTGGACTCTATGTTCCAGAGATTCTTCCAGAACTAGGGGAGGAATTTTTAAATAAGCATCTTAACTCTTCATACAAAGAGTTGGCATCAGATCTGCTTTCTCGTTTTGAGATTGATATTGAACAGAGTGTAATTGATGAAGCTCTAAATCTATATGATAAGTTTGACAACCCCTCTAATCCTGTTCCTGTTGTTAAAGTAAAAGAAGATCTGTATGTAAGTGAGCTCTATCACGGTCCAACTCGTGCTTTTAAAGATATGGCACTTCAGCCATTTGGACACATACTATCTTCTGTTGCACAAAAAAGAGATGAGAACTATCTTATTCTGGCAGCTACAAGCGGGGATACAGGTCCGGCTGCTTTAGAGACTTTTAAAAACAAAAAAAATATTCAGGTAGCCTGTATGTATCCTGCGAATGGAACTTCTGATGTTCAGCGTCTTCAGATGGTTAC